>JBBIPD010000267.1:0-4463 GCA_037443025.1 Chloroflexota bacterium | reverse complement strand
CACCAAGACGCCCGGGTACACCCGTCCGGCGTAATAGACGTTGTAGCCGATAACCACGCCGAAGGTAAGAACAACGAAACAGATTACCCCCAAAAGCAAGGCAAACAAAGCTCCTTGAAGTACGACGGGAGATGGCAGGTGGATCGGTCGTTGGGTTGCTGTGCGAGTGGTCATGTTTTTCTCATTAACCAAGTTAGAATATTGTACCAAAAGGTCGCGCTCGGGAGGTTAATCGTTCTTTAGACGTATCGTTGCGGATCAGAGTTCCAGGCGCCTATTTCCCAGCCAAGCGGTTATAATCCTTTCAAGAACAGGCGATGACTCCGCAATGGATATTCAATTGACCCCAGAGCAAACTCAGCTAATCCAATATCTTCAACATAACCGTTTTGCGGCTATCTCTGGCTGCGCCGGCTCAGGGAAGACGAAAATCTTGCTGGCGCATGCCCGTTTTCTGGACAATCAGGGCTTGCGAGTGCTGTTCTTGTGCCGCAATCCCTTCCTGGCTGCACGCCTTGCGGATGAGCTTCAGGGTACGCGGGTGGTGGTTTTTGCATTCTCCGCCCTGGTGCAGTTCACCCTGAGGAATTTTCAGGCGGGGGGAGGCATGCCTCTGCCGCGCCCTGCCTGGGAAGCTCACAGCTCTCAGCACCAGACGCCCTCGCCTCAGGAGTTGAGCCGGGTCTTGGACATTCTGGCATACGTGGACCCGGCAGAAGGCTCTGCCAGGTATGATGCGGTTATCGTGGACGAGGGTCAGGATTTCGAGCTGAATTGGTTGGAAGTTGCAGAAGCGTTTCTGGAGAGCCTGGATAGAGCTTATTTCGTCATCGCCTTTGATGACAATCCTCTGCTTCTGGCGTTTAGCCCCCACCGGTTCTATGCCGATTTGCAAGCGCCTGTGACGCTCAAGCGCAATTGTCGTAGTTCAGGGGAGATTGATACCCTGGTCAGACGTTTCCATCCGGGGGAGACGCTCCCCGGTCCACACGCTGGCAACAAGGCAACCCTTGGGGAGTGGCTGTACCGGTCTGAAGACGAGTTGCTGGAAGGAGTGCACCAGGCGTTTCTGAAGGCGGAGGATTTCGCGCCGGATATGAAGGATGTGGTTGTCCTGACCGCAGAGATTGCTCCCGCCGGGCAGAGCAAATTAGCCGGGCTGACCCTCGACTCACCCCGCCTGCGCGCCGCATCCACCCCCGGGCGGTTGGACTGGCAGACTGCCGTGCTGCGTTACCTGCAGGGGTTTGGCTTGTTGGAGAGCGATTTGAGCGGGCAAGCCACCCCCACCCCAAGGGATATCCAACGCGTTAACCAGTTTTGCGCCGCCTATCAGATTGCCCACCGAAGGGTCCTCTCGCAACAAAGGAGTGATCTGGCAAAGCGAAAACTGGTCTGGCGCCTTGATGCTTATGGGCAGCTTAACCTGCGCTGGGCAGATCAGGGCAAACCGGATGTAGCGCCGGTTGATTTGCTCGCTTTTTTCAATTCCCCCAAATGGGCAGAGGGTCTTCCTTCTGCTCATAAACGCTATCGGATTACCCCGATGGGGGAAATTGATAAGCATCCTGATGCCCATCACATCCCCCTGGCGGACATTTCTTCATTTAAGGGACTTGAGGCGGATGCTCTGGTGCTGGTCCTCTACAATTATTATGCGGGCGACCGTGATCAGTTTCTGGCAAATTTGTATATCGCCTTCTCACGCGCCAGGCGCTTTTTGTACCTTGTCGCCCCCGCCGCTTTGGAGGAGGAGCTATTTCCATAAGGGGAGGGGTGACACAGTCCATCCCATTCTCTTCTAAAGGATGATCATCATGCCGCTTAAACCAGCCAATTTTGGATTGAGTACATTGGTCAACCATCTGGGCGAAAAGGTCGGCTCATCTAACGCCCATGTGATGCCAATTTACCAGACCTCTGTATTTCGATTCTCAAGCGTAGATGAGGGGCGGAGAATCGTAGAGGGGAGCCAGCCGGGGCATTACTACACCCGGGTTGGCAATCCCAACCAGGAACATCTGGCGCAGGTGATTGCAGCCCTGGAGGGGCTGGATTTATTGCGCGCTCAACCGCAGCGCGCCATCGAGGAGACCGTCGCCGGGCGGGTCTTCGCTTCGGGGATGGCAGCCATCACCTCCGTCATCATGGCGCGGGTGCGCAGCGGTGATACCATCCTGGCGCAGGAGAGCCTTTACAGCCATACTTATACCTATCTGGCAGAGATGGCTCCCCGTCTGGGGTTAAAAGTCGTCTGGGTCAAAGACACCTCGGCGCAGGGTTGGGAGAAGGCGTTGGAAGCCAATCCAGGGGCGGTCCTGGTTTATGTGGAAACCCCCGCCAATCCGACGATGTGGGTGGTGGATTTGCAAATGGTGGCTGAGTTGGCGCACCGCCATGGCTGCTGGCTGGTGGTGGATAACACTTTTGCGACCCCCTACTGCCAGCGACCGTTGAGTCTGGGCGCAGATGTGGTGGTTCATTCCACGACCAAATATCTTTCCGGTCATGGAGCGATCATCGGCGGGGCGGCGGTCAGTCGCCATCCCCAATTCGTCCACAATGAGTTGCAGAGCGCGCTGAAACTATCCGGCGGCGTGCCCAGCCCCTTCGATTGTTGGTTGGCGCACCTGGGTCTGAAAACCTTTGAATTGCGCATGGAGCGCCACTGTCAGAACGCCCAGGGGGTCGCCCGGTATCTGGAACGTCATCCCAAGGTCAAAACCGTGCATTATCCGGGGTTGGAAAGCAGCCCCTGGCATGCGATTGCTAAACGCCAGATGCACGCTTACGGGGGCATGCTCTCTTTTGAGCTTAAGGGAGGGTATCGTGCAGGCAAAGAACTGCTGAACCGGGTGCGTCTGGCGACCCTGGCTGTCAGCCTGGGGAATGTGGACACCCTCATCCAGCACCCCGCCAGCATGACCCATTTCAGCGTGCCGCCTGAGGAACGCTTGCGCACCGGTCTTACAGAAGGGCTGGTGCGTTTATCGGTTGGGATTGAAAACCTGGAGGATATTCTGGCTGATCTCGAGCAGGCGCTGGAAGGGATTGATTAAGCTCCCCAGGTATAATGAAAGGGAACTTGACGGTAATAATGGGCGTCTCCCTTTTATAGAAGGAGAATATGCATCATGATTAGAAAGACCCATCTGGTACGTTACCTGATTTTGATTCTGGTTGCGCTATCCCTGGCGTGTTCGCTGCCCGGGTTGTTCAGACGAGGCGAGCAACCCGGCGAAACACCGGAAGTTTCCCTGCCGCCGACTTCTGCGCCAGCCCAGCCTCTACCGACCCCTCAACCCTTACCTCCTGCTCTTGTTGAAAGCGACCCGCCTCCCGGCGCGGAGCTCCCCCTGGAGAGTTTGATCACTTTGTATTTCAATCAACCCATGCGGCGCGAGACGGTCGAAGCCGCTCTGAGTCTGCAACCCGCGGTCGCCGGTCAATTCGACTGGAGGGACGACTCAACCCTGGTGTTTCAGCCCAGCCAGCCGATGACCCCTGAGAGCGAGATCACTTTCACCCTGAATACGGGCGCACGTGCAGCGAATGGATTGGCGTTGATGCAACCCGTCAACCTGCAATATCGCACCGCGGGCTACCTGCGCCTGACTCAGGCGTTGCCAGAGCCAGGCGCTTACGACGTAGACCCAACCTCGGCAATCCTGGTCACATTTAACCGTCCGGTTGTGCCTCTCGGCGGAGACCCTGCGTCTCAGCCAGCGGCTTTTAGCATTGACCCAACCCCGCAGGGGCGGGCGGAATGGCTCAATACCAGCACCTATGCTTTCTATCCAGACCCACCCCTGGAAGGTGGACGCACCTACACCGTGCGGATGAACCAGAACCTGCGCAGCCTGGATGGCAGCCCTCTGGAGATCCAGGACGAACCCCTCCGTCCGGCAAATGAATGGTCTTTCATCACTGCTTCTCCGCAGGTGGTTGCTGTTTCGCCTGCAGCCGATTTGGGTTCAATCGGGCTGGATGCGACGTTTGTCATCACTTTTAATCAGGCGATGGATCCCCTGAGCGCCGAGGCGAACTTTGGTCTGCTGCAGGGTGGGAAAGTGAACGTTGCGGGAAAGGTGAGCTGGAATGACCGCTACACACAGATGTCGTTTACCCCCGATAACCTGCTGGATCGTGATACCCGCTATGTTTTGCGATTAAACCAACAAGCCCAGGCGCGTGGGGGAACCCCGTTGGAAGCCCCGCTGGCTCAAGAGTACATTACCGTGCCCAATCTTGCAGTCGTCAGCAGCGATCCACCCGAAGGGGGCGTCAAGCAGTATTACCAGAGCGTGGTATTGACCTTCAACGCGCCGGTGAAAGAGGAAAATCTGAAGCAATATGTGAGGGTCGAACCGGAGATTCCTAATTTTCAGGTGTACTGGAATCCCTATGATCGCCAGATGTATGTGGATGGCAGCTATTCTCCGGCTCAGAATTACACTTTGCGA
>JBBIPD010000266.1:3081-4497 GCA_037443025.1 Chloroflexota bacterium | reverse complement strand
TCTATAAAAATCGGGAGATTTGCCGGCATTGATGTCTTTATTCATCTGACATTCTTGTTGATCATTGGCTGGGTAGGTCTCAGCTATTGGCTGCAAACCAACACCTTACGGGGTACCCTGGAAGGGGTTCTGTTCACTTTGCTTCTGTTCGGCTGCGTTGTGCTACACGAGTATGGGCACGCTCTGACCGCCAGACGCTACGGCGTCAAGACGCGGGACATCACCTTATATCCAATCGGCGGCGTCGCCCGGTTAGAGCGGATGCCAGATAAACCCATCCAGGAATTCTGGGTTGTTATTGCCGGACCTGCGGTCAATGTGGTGATTGCGGCAATCCTCTTTGGATGGCTGGTATTTTCAGGCACCCTGACGGCTATTTCGAATATGAGCTTAACCGGTGGACCATTTATTGAACGTTTGCTCCTTGTCAATCTTTGGTTGGTGCTTTTCAATCTGATACCCGCCTTCCCCATGGATGGAGGACGAATCTTGCGTTCGTTGCTCGCCATGCGCCTGGAATACACCCGGGCTACTCAGATAGCCGCCTCGATTGGGCAGGGGATGGCAATGCTCTTCGGTTTTATCGGCTTATTTACCAATCCTTTCTTGCTCTTCATCGCCTTTTTTGTGTGGATTGGCGCAGCGCAAGAAGCCTCAATGGTGCAAATGAAAACCGCCCTGGGGGGCATCCCGGTTGGGAGAGCGACCCTCACCGAGTTCCAGGCGCTCTCTCCGCGTGACACGCTCAGCCGGGCGGTTGATTTAATCCTGAGAGGTTGGCAAACGGATTTTCCCGTTGTCGAAGATAAATCGGTGGTGGGTGTTTTGACCCGGAGTGACATTCTCTCTGCGCTCTCTCAACAGGGAAAGGATGTCCTTGTAGGCGATATCATGCGGCGAGATTTCCAGGTGGTTGACGCCAACGAGATGCTGGAGGTTGCATTTCTCAGGTTGCAAACCTGTGATTGCCACACGATGCCGGTCACCTCTCAGGGTCAATTGATTGGCTTGTTGACCTCCGATAATGTCGGCGAATTTCTGATGATACAATCCGCCCTGAGCCAAAAGAGTGGTCGGGGAAACGCCTCTCAGAGTTGGATGGGTGACTCCAAAACAGGGGTGATGCGGTGAAGCGAGGGGTCGTCATCGGCGCAGGGGTGGGCGGGTTAACCGCCGCATCCGTCCTTGCCCGCGCTGGATTGGATGTGACAGTACTGGAAGCTGCAGTCTATCCCGGCGGCTGCGCCAGTACGTATTATCACCAGGGGTATCGCTTTGATTCTGGCGCTACCCTGGCAGGCGGCTTTTACCCTGGTGGACCGATGGATCAGGTGGCACAAGCCGCCGGAATGATGGCAGATTCTCTCTTTCAGGCATGGTCCGCCACCCCGGCAGAGACCGCCATGCTGGTCCATC
>JBBIPD010000266.1:0-3071 GCA_037443025.1 Chloroflexota bacterium | reverse complement strand
CTGATGGGACGCAGGTGCGCCGCGAGGCGGGGGAGGCGAGGTGGTCTGAGATTCGGTCCGCGTTTGGCGATGAAGGTTTGGCATTCTTCGCCTGGCAAGAGCGAACGGCAGATGCTATGTGGGACCTTGCATTGCGCCTGCCTCCCTGGTTGCCCCAATCATACTCGGATTTTGGCGGATTGCTGTCAGCGGGCGTCCCCTGGTTTTTAAGGAGGGGTATTTCCGAACTATCCCCATCGCTGGTGCTTGATGCCTTCCGTCCGGTCGGCGCTCACTTGAAGGGTGTGAATGAACGATTGAAGTTGTTTGTGGACGCCCAACTGTTGATTTCAGCCCAGGCGACCAGTGAGCGCGCCAACGCTCTGTATGGCGCTGCCGCCCTGGACTTGCCCAGGCGCGGCGTAGTACATCTGGCTGGCGGGATGGGGACAATCGCCAATAAGCTGGTTTATGCCATCCGCAGTCATGGCGGGGAGGTGCTCTATCGCCAGGAGGTCACCCGTATCCGCACCGAACATGGTATGCCCGTAGCCGTTGAGACCAAACGCGGCGACTCATTTCCTGCCGATTTGGTAATCGCCAACCTGACTCCCTGGAACACTGCTGAATTGATCGCCTCTGGTTCGTCCGATGGGTATCAGCCAACCTATGCGCGCAAACTGCAAATCCGCCCGCGTGAGGGTTGGGGCGCGTTTATGGTTTATGTCGGCTTGGATAATTCGGTGGTTCCTGCGGATTTTCCCCTCCATCACCAAATCATATTGGGTCGTCCTTTGGGGGAGGGTAACTCGGTTTTTGCTTCGCTCAGCCCAGACTGGGATGAAAGCCGCGCCCCGCAGGGTCGCCGGGCGCTCACCTTAAGCACCCATACCGACCTTGATCGGTGGTGGCGACTGTATGAGAACGATCGCCAGGGTTACGATAGCCTGAAAACGGTCATGACCGAGAAACTATTAGGGGCGGCTGAGGTGGCTCTGCCAGGAATACGCCAGGCAGCTCAGTTGATTATGCCCGGAACACCCGTCACCTTTCAGCGTTTCACCCGCCGTAAGTGGGGGTGGGTAGGCGGCTTTCCCCAGACCAGTTTATGGCGGGCTGTGGGACCGCGCCTGGCGCGCAACCTGTGGCTTGTGGGCGATTCCATTTTCCCCGGGCAATCTACCGCTGCCGTCGCCCTTGGAGGCTTGAGGGTCGCTCAAATGGCTTTGAGTGAAATTGGTGTACACGCAAGGGTCATCGCACCCAAAACCAGACTTCTCCTGGAGAAAGTAACATGACGGGAAAAATAGATTTAGAACATCAGCAATATATCAATATCGAAACATTTCGTAAGAGCGGTCTGGGCGTCAAAACCCCGGTTTGGTTTGTCCTGGATGGTGATATCATACTTGTGCGTACGATTGCCAACTCTGGCAAGGTAAAACGCATCCGGAATAACCCCCAGGTCAAGATCGCTGCGTGCAAGGTGGATGGCACACCGGTCAGCGAGTGGGTGCAGGCAAACGCTCGCGAAGTGGTTGACCCCGAAGTTCATCGAAAAGTGGACCGCCTCCTCGACAAGAAATATGGGTTGATGAAAAAGATGTTTGCTCTGGCATCCACAATACAGGGAAGAAAGTACACTGTTCTAGAAATTAAGGTAAAGGAATAATATGCGAGACACCATTCGACAACTCATCGTCATTTTGAGCGTTATCGCCACGATATTCATTAACATCCTGGCAAACGCCCTTCCGATAAACGGATTGAACACCGGTCAAATATCCGATCGTTTCCAGGTTTATTTCGTCCCCGCAGGCTATGTGTTTTCTATCTGGGGGCTGATTTACATCGGGCTTATCGCCCTTGCCGCCTTTCAGGCATTGCCCTCCCAACGCCAGAACCCTCGAATGCGAGCCACGGGGTGGTGGATTACCCTGGGAGGTCTGGCAAATATCACCTGGATTTTCTTCTGGCATTATGAGCTATTTCCACTCTCTCTAATCGCCATGCTGGTTCTGCTGGCGAGCCTCATTGTTACTTATCTGCGCCTGGGTACAGGTTTTGTGGCGGTCTCAAAAGCTGAGACCTGGGCGGTGCGGGTGCCAATCAGCATTTACCTGGGTTGGATTACAGTAGCAACCGTGGCGAACGTGACCGACGTTCTTTACTATCTGAATTGGAATGCTTTTGGGATTGCTCCCGAGATATGGATGGTTTTCATCCTGGCTGCGGTGCTGGGCATCACGGGTCTGGTGATACTCACCCGGCGGGACATCGCTTACGGGTTGGTGATTTTGTGGGCATTGGTCGGGATATCCGTCAAACACGCTGCTGTCCCGTTGGTGGCGAATTCCACCTGGGCGACATTTGCGCTGGTGGCGTTGGCTCTATTCCTGGTACTCTTTCAGTCCGGGTTTGGACAAAAACGGAATCGGGCAGTATGAGGAAGAAGAAAATTCTCCTTACGGGACCGATGGTTTTCTTGGGCATCATAATCCTGGTATTGTTTGGTCCATTTCTGGTGCCTGTACCGCCCCTTGAGGGAACTCTACCGCCTGAAGCGCTGGCAGATGAGGATAGCCAGTTCATTGAGATCAATGGTCTGAAGACCCACGTAAAAAAGATGGGGCAAGGGAACCCGGTATTCGTGTTGCTGCATGGTTTTGGCGCCAGCCTGTATTCATGGCAAGCGGTGATGGAACCTCTCAGTCAGATTGGTACAGTCATCGCCTATGACCGACCGGCGTTTGGACTCACTGAACGTCCCCTCACCTGGGAAGGACAAAATCCCTATAGTCGCGAAGCCCAGATAGACTCGGTCATCGAATTGATGGATTATTTCGGAGTGGAAAACGCGATACTGGTGGGTAATTCCGCCGGTGGGACTGTCGCCATGCAAACGGCTCTGGCGCACCCCGAGCGGGTATCTGCCCTGATTCTGGTTGACCCGGCGGTCTATAGCGGCGGAGGGACGCCAGCCTGGCTGCGCCCACTGCTGGCTACTCCCCAGATGCGGCATCTGGGGCCGCTGATTGCTCGTCAGATTCAAAAGCGGGGTCCAGAACTGATCAACCTTGCCTGGCACAACC
>JBBIPD010000265.1:0-4528 GCA_037443025.1 Chloroflexota bacterium | reverse complement strand
TGGGCAAAGCAAGCGGGAGAGCGCGTTCACATCCACGCTTTTCCCCATCCAGATATGCATAGCTGGATTCGGCAACAGGCGAAATTGGCGGGTGGAGAGTTCACCCTTGAGGCTGCAAAGGCGCTTGTCAGTCTGGTGGACAACGATACCCGCCTGGCGACTCAGGAGATCGCCAAGTTGTTTGCTTATGTCAACTATCAACGCCCGGTCTAAAAAGAAGATGTTGAGCAACTGGTGGCTGCAGCCGGTCAGGGCGATATTTTTGCATTGGTTGACGCTGTGGGGTTGAGAAACACCCGGCAAGCGATGAGGTTGCTCCATAACCTGCTGGATGAGATGGACCCTCTGCAAATCTACTCGATGATTTTACGTCAGTTTCGTTTGCTGATTCAGACAAGGGAATTGCAGGATAACGGTGGAACTCTGGATGAGGTGACCAGGACCCTAAATCTGCATCCTTATGTGGGGAAAAAGATTTTCAACCAGGCGCAACGCTTTTCACTGGCAGAGCTGGAAGCGATCTACCGCGACTTGTTCGAGATGGATGAGAGGATAAAGACCGGCAGGGTGGAACCAGACCTGGCTTTGGAGGCGTTCGTCGCAGGGTTTGCAATACAAGCTGAAAAACCCCTGCTCATCTGACAGACCCATTTACGCCAATCCAAAAGTGGTTGGGAAGCACAGAGCGGGAGGTGCGCACCTCGACATCCCCGCTCTTAAGGGTTTCATCTTGCGCTTTGAGCGAGCCATTGCGAATCATGCTCGGATGAACAAAGCACAGATTGGGAGTGACGCCATACTTTTGGTGATAATAGGCGGCTGCGCGCTGAATCTTGACCGAAATCTCCGTCTTTGGGTCATTATCAAACCAGAGCATCCCAATGTCCATAGCCATTTCCTTTTTCCTTGAGAGAATTCCAATTGCGGATTCATTATAACAGAACATATGTTCTATGTCAATACCGCATCTGGCATTTTCTCTGGAACGAGCATGAGCTGACGCAACCCCTGTAACGGACGTTCTGGGATTATTTGCTGAAGATGTTGATGCTTTCGATATGATAGGTTTGGGGGAAGAGATCGAACAGGGTCGAGGAGTTCAATCGGTATCCTTTTGAGACAAGATAACGGGCGTCCCGCGCCAGCGTGGCAGGGTCACAGGAGATATAGACCAGGACAGGCGCATTCATTGATATTACCCCATCCAGAGCGCGGCGCGCGACGCCCGTGCGGGGTGGATCGAGCAGAATCACATCAGGTTCCACATCTAGGATTGGAAGCACGTCTTCTGCCGGCGCTTCGTACAGTTCCACATGGTCAAATTCGTCCAGGTTGCCCACAAAATCGTCGCATGCTTCCGGCGAAGCCTCAACGCCTACCAGCCGCCCGGCAAGCGGCGCCAGGAAGGCGCTGAACAATCCCACGCCGCAATACACATCCAGCACAGTTCCGCCCTTGGGGATAGACAGGTTTTGCAGCAGATGCTTCACCATCGATTCAGCCTGGCGGGTATTCACCTGGAAGAAAGACCCCGCAGAGACCCTGAAAGACCGATCCAGGATTTGCATCGTGATTGCCGGGCTGCCCGCCAGCACCACCGAGCCGGCGGGAGAGAGGTGAATGACCGACACATCCAAACCCTCCAGGCTCAATTCTGGCAAGTATGCCTGACTGCTTTCCAGGATGATTTGCACATCCTCACCTGCGCCCTCGCGGATTCCAACCCGCTCCAAACCAGGGAGCGGTTCAAATTCCAGTTGGGTCCAGATGTGGTTGATCAAAGGTTGCGGGAGGTGACATTCCAGTATGGGAAACACCCCCTCGCCGTTATAAGTGTAATATCCCAGCTTTCCCGCTGGGGTGAGATGAAATTGAACATGGTTGCGATAATTCCAGGGGTCAGACGGCTTTGCGGCATTTACCGTCGCATCCTCGAAGCGCCCAATCCGCTGGAGTTGCTCCCGCAGGATACTGGTCTTTACGGATATCTGAGCTGAATAATCCAGGTGTTGCAGGTGACATCCGCCGCACAGCCCGAAATGGGGGCAGCGCGGTTCGACCCTCCCCAAGGCAGGCTGGAGGATTTCGAGCAAATCGCCGCGCACAAAGCGCTTTTTTTCGCTTACCACCCGCGCCCGCACCCGCTCGCCTGGCAAGGCAAAAGGCACAAAGATAGCGCGTCCATCGGGCAAACGCCCAAGCGCTTCGCCGCCGTGCGCCAGGGTGATTAACTCAACCTCCACCGTCCAATCGCTCTTAGAACCTTGCATCGGTTTCCTATCTGTCCGTCATAAGCGAATATTCGCCGGGTGACTCTTTATTCACCCCGGTTCATTGGAAATACCAGGTAATTTTACCAGCCTGAGCAGCCACAGCTCTGGTTAAGGGTTTTCTAACCTGCGGGCGTCAAATGGCGCGACTATAATAACGGTATGCGCTTACGCAATTCACCGGTTTTAATAATGACGGTCTTTCTTTTGCTGGCGTGTCAGGCTGCCACCGCGCTTCTATCCCCACCTATCGCCAGCAATCCGACAATCACGCCTGATTCCGACGCGCTGGACACGCCGACATCCTTCATCGCTCCCACCCTGACCCCCATTGCCTCGCCAACTGAAGCGCCCCAATCCAGACCAGCGGAAAGCCTACCATCTCAAACGCGGGAAGATTTTCAGATACGTTTGCATCCCGACGCCCCGTTATATTCTGGCGACCTGGTGAGCGCTGAAATTATCGCCCCAGATGAGGTGAATATCCACAATTTGCGAGCAGTGCTCAGCCTGGAGGGGAGCGAATTGGGTCAGGCTGCCTTTGGGGAGTATGGCATAGGCGGTCGGAAGCAAGCCACCCTGTATTGGGTCTGGGATACAACCGAGCTGGAAGCGGGGAATTACCCCCTGGTCTACACCATCCAACCGACCGGTCTATCCTTCACTGAAACTGTAACCTTACTCCCCGCCGAGCTGAAACCAGCCTCTGAAGTGGATGCCCGCTGGGCTTCCACCTCGAGCGATTGTTGCATTATTCATTACATCACAGGCACCGCTGCCCAGCGGGATATAGACAGCCTGGCGCTGATGATTGACGAGCAAGCGGAGGATGTCAGCCAGAAGCTGGGGGCTGAGTTTCAGGAGCCGGTCTCAATTACCCTGTTGCCCCGGGTGATGGGTCATGGCTCCACCGATATCTCGGTGTCTTATCTGGATCGCAACTACGCCGGAGGCAGTCCGCAGATTGTCTTGCACCATGAGCTGGCGCATGTCCTGGATGGCAGCCTGGGCGGCGATTTGCGCCCCACTCTGCTCCTGGAAGGGCTGGCGGTATATCTGACCGGGGGACATTTCAAACCCGAGCCGCTCATGCCCCGCGCGGCAGCCTTATTGGATTTGGGCTGGTACCTGCCCCTCGACCAGTTAGCCGATTCTTTTTACCCCTCTCAGCACGAAATCGGCTACCTGGAGGCAGGCGCTCTGGTGGAATTTATGGTAAAGACCTGGGGTTGGCAGGCTTTCTCCGACTTCTATCGGGATATCCACCCCTTGCGTGACGACCCCAGCCAATCAAAGGCGATTGACGCCGCGCTCAGGGAGCACTTTGGGTTGAGTTTTCGCCAGCTGGAGGAGCAATTCTTACAGGCTCTGCGCGCCGAAAAGGTTAATGACGATTTGCGCACAGACGTCCGCCAGACCGTGAGACTGTATGACGCCATCCGCAAATATCAGCAAGTTCTCGATCCATCCGCCTATTTTATGACCGCCTGGTTGCCAGACAGCGAGCAAATGCGCCAGCGGGGCATCGTCGCCGATTACCTGCGCCACCCTGTCGCCATCGAAAACCAGGTGATTGAGGCGTTACTGGTGGCAACAGATGCGCACCTGCAGGCAGGGGATTACGCTGAGGTTGAAAAACATCTGGAGGCGATAGACCTCACTCTGAGGTTAATCCAGTCCGGCGTCCCTGGAGCGACCTATTTCCATCCCCTGACGGCTGAATATCAGGCGCTGATCACTCTACTCTCAAAGCGAGGCTACGAAGCCCAGCGAATCTCAATTGATGGGGACAAAGCCCGGGTATGGGGCACCTCCACCCTGTCTGGCGCTGGCAGCCCCAACCTCACCGAGTTCAACCTGATTCGCGGTCAGGGGGGATGGGAAATTCTGCAACAGCTCAACTATTGACAGGCGGGATACCCCATCAAGAGATTGGTGAAGAAGTTCGTGATGGTGTTGAACGGGGGTGTGCAATAGAGGTTGAGCTGGTCGAAAACGATCAAGCCCGCAATCACCACGCACAAGATCACGAGCAGGCAACCGCATCCTGCCAGCAGCAGAGTGCGGTTGCTCTTTTTCGCCTCAGGCAGCGGTTCGTAATAAGGCTCAGCAGGACCGGGCGGCACCTGGCTGGCGTAAGATGGCTGAGGCTGTTCTTCTGGGGGTTTGAAGCCCGATTCCGTCTGGCGGGCGGGAGGTACATAGGCTGGCGCCGGCGTCGCTTGCGAAGGGACGGCTTTTGGCGGTTGACTGGGGAC
>JBBIPD010000264.1:0-4567 GCA_037443025.1 Chloroflexota bacterium | reverse complement strand
GCGGTTTCTGTTGCTCAGCTCCTCTGCTATCGTTGCCGAAGTGCGAGCCGTCCTGCAATATCCGCACATCTATAAAAAATATCATCTCAGCGATGAGGATATTGAACAGGCGATTACACTCCTGGAACATGACGCCCTGTTGGTAGCAGGAGACGCCAATGTCGCCGGAAGTGTCCCGGGTGATCCAAAGGACGAGATGTTTCTGGCTTGCGCCATGGACGGGCAAGCGGACATCGTCGTTAGCGGCGATCATCACCTGTTAGATTTAGGTGTCTTTCGGGATATCCCGATTATCACTGCCCGTCAATTTTTGGATCAGCTAAAACAGGAGTGACCTCTCATGGTTTTGGGTTAAAATAAACCCAATCGCTGTCTTTTGCTGAGTCGTTGTGAAGCAAATCCATTGGTTGCTTCCGCGTTGACAGACCTTTAATAAAAAATTCCAAGAGACTTTTTTCACCAATCGTCCAATGGACTGGGGCGATTCTGATAGGCTCTTGGTTGGATGAAGCGGTTACAGGGAGTTCGTCCTTTTAAGCCATTGGTTGAAAGTTCGAGTCCTTCCGCGCTCATCGGGTTTTCAACTACGTCAATGGATACCTATCAAGACCCGCCACATGGCGGGTTTGTGTGTTTAAACCCCCTGATTGGGCTGAACCTTTTATTCAATTTCCCCCTCGGGATAAATGACACGTTCCTCGTCAGAGCGAGCGACGGGACGATTACAGACACCTGAAGCGGGTTGAATCACTGCCCTGGAGGAACCCAAGTGCTGATAGAATAGAGCTGGTGAATGCAGTCAAGGCTCAAAAGATAAACGTCGCCCATTTTGAACTCATGATGAAATACATATTTGGTCCTGTTCCCTCCCGCCGCCTGGGTCAGTCTCTAGGAATCGACACCATCCCCCTTAAAACCTGCAACTGGAACTGCGTGTATTGCCAGTTGGGTCGCACCAAGCCTTTGACGAACGAACGCAAGCAGTATTTTCCGCCCGAAGATATCCTTGCTGAGGTGAAACAGGCGTTGGAGACCCACAAACCCGGCGAGATTGAGTGGGTTACCTTCGTTGGTTCGGGGGAACCGTTGCTCCATTCCAGCATGGGATATTTGATTCGGGGGGTGAAAGAGCTGACCGACCTGCCAATTGCAGTGATCACAAATGGGTCGTTGCTTTATCTGCCCGAAGTCCGCCAGGAGCTGGTTGCCGCCGATGCTGTATTGCCCAGTCTGGATGCAGGCACCCCAGGTCTCTATCGCCATATTAACCGCCCTCACGCGGATATCACCTATGATCGTTTGTTGGGAGGCTTGATTGATTTCCGGAGTGTGTATCAGGGCAAGCTGTGGGTGGAGGTGATGCTGGTGCATGGGCTGAACGATACTTCTGAAGCGCTGTGGAGCCTTGCGGAGGCATTGAGGCTGGTGCAACCCGATGAAGTACATATCCTCTTGCCCACCCGCCCTCCAGCCGAAACCTGGGTGCGCCCACCCGACGAGGAGAGCCTGATGCAGGCAGTGGCAATCCTGGGTAATATTGCCCGGGTCATCCACCCGGCAGAAGGTAGTTTTGACCTCGGCGGTTATGATAACCCGGTCGAGGCAGTGATTGGAATCATCACCCGCCATCCCATGCGCCAGGAAGAGCTCGAACGAACCCTGGAGCGCTGGTCGCCGGGGCAGGCGAGGGTGATTTTAGCTGAGCTGGAAGCCAGCGGAAGGGCGCAGGTGGTGGAGCGTTACGGAGCACGCTTCTGGAGCGCTGCGCCTTCGCTCTTTCCTGACGAAGACCAAAGCCGAAAGACTTCACCCAGGCGAAGATGAGGATAACAAGCCTGATGACAAACCAAACGCCCATCTTTACCCGAAACTGAAAAGGAGATAGGAGATGGAAATATCCCCGGATTTACGCCAACAACTGTTGATTTTCCAGCGGAATGAGATCACCGAGCATCATATCTACACCCGACTTTCCAAGGCGATCAAAGTCCCGCAAAACAGTCAAATTCTGGCAGGGATTGCAAAGGATGAGCTGGGTCACTACCATCTCTGGAAGAAGTACACCCAGCAAGATGTGAAGCCTGACAGGGTCAAAATATGGTTCTACTACCTGATCAGCCGGATATTTGGATACACTTTTGGCATCAAATTGATGGAGCGAGGCGAAGAGGACGCTCAAAGCAACTATCATCTGTACAAAGGCAAGATTAATGAGATTGATGAGTTTCTGGAGGATGAAAACGAGCACGAGCAAGCCTTGATCGGGCTTTTGGACGAGGAGAGCCTGCGTTACGCCGGCTCCATAGTTTTAGGCTTGAACGATGCATTGGTAGAGCTGACCGGCGCCCTGGCTGGTTTAACCCTGGCTTTACAGAATACCCAATTGATCGCCTTGAGCGGGCTGATCACCGGCATCGCCGAAGCGCTCTCAATGGCGGCTTCGGAATACCTCTCCACCCGCTCAGAAGAGACCGAAAAAAACCCGCTAAAAGCATCCCTGTACACGGGAGTGGCGTACATTATCACTGTAACAATCCTGATCCTGCCCTATCTGCTCCTGAAAAACTATTACGTCTGTCTCGCCTTAGCCTTAATCTCCGCGGTATTAATTATTGCGATATTCAACTACTACATCTCTGTAGCGAAAGATGAACCTTTTCGCCGGAGGTTTCTCGAGATGGCTTTGATCAGCCTGAGCATAGCTGCTTTCAGCTTTGTGATTGGTTACCTGATTCGTTCCGCCCTGGGGGTGGATGTTTAAGAGCTTCTCTGCTCGTGCAACGAGAGAGGCTAATCCTGGTAATTGGGCAAGGGGCGCTGGCGACCCAGGCGATTGGGGAGGGCATTTTGTACCCTGCTGGCAACGAGCTTGCTCAGTATTATTTAGTGAGGATAGAATCTGATGGATATAGTGCGCGATTTGCTTTCACGCCTGCCGAAAAATGAGCCGGTGCGCGATATATTGGCGGGGGTGCACTGGACGGTGGTCTGCAGCCGCTATTGCGGCATGGCTTCTACCATGCAGGGGGATAAGCCGCATGGTCATGAAAAGGTGCGTGACGTCGGGAAACTGCACGAGAAAACTGCGTACCAACTGGCAGAATACGCCCTCTCTGATGTCTTGCTTGAGGCGAGCATCGGCGTAGCTGCGATCAATTCGTTAATAAACCCGGACGAGAGTGGAATAGCAGATTATCAAGAAATAAACGCCTATGATGTCCTGGCGCGGTATGGGAAGGAGAAAAGGGTCGCCCTGGTGGGGCATTTTCCTTTCATCCCCAGGCTACGCCAGGAGGTTGAGGAGCTTTGGGTCATTGAGCAAAAGCCGGTCGAGGGGGAACATCCGGTCACGGCTGCTGCCCAAATCCTCTCCCAGGCGGATATTGTGGCGCTCACAGGGAGCGCGTTGATCAACCATACCCTGGAAGATATGCTGGGTCTGTGCCGTCCCGAGGCGATTGTGTTGATTCTGGGACCCAGCACGCCGTTATCTCCGGTGTTGTTTGAGCACTGCGCAACGATAATTTCCGGGGCGCGCGTCTTCGATGAGCAGGCGGTATTGCGCACGGTCGCCCAGGGCGCAAATTTCCAGCAGGTTCAAGGCGTACGATTGGTCACACTGTCGAAACCGGGTTTTGAAAACCGGTATCAATGAAACCGGACGATATCCGGGTTGACAAAAAGCACATTTGCCTGATAATAAAAGTAAAATCTTGCTAACTCACAACCTGGAAGACACGGACTACCAGGCGGCTTCTGCTCAAGACCGATGGCGCAAATTAACTTTCCCATAACAGCCATCGTGCGCATAAAGTCGCTTTATTTTGGTCAGGGAGGGCATATCTAAGTTTTCAATGCCAACCTGATCCCTCAGCGCCACAGATATCTTTGTCCCGACGATGACGATCACGACGACCTGGCTTATTTTCCCCCTTCTTGTAATTGGTTTAGCGTCTTTTATACCAGTGCTGTTTTTTCGCCGCACTTCCTCGCCGCTGCGGATGGCGTGGCTGATGGCGCTCTTCCCTGCCCTGGCTTTTGGCATCCTAATCCGGCTATGTGGGCAGGTATTGCAGGACAGCCCACTGATTCTGCAAATTGATTGGTTGCCTTCCCTCGATTTATCCCTCTCCCTCTACCTGGACAGCTTAAGCTCACTCTTCGCTTTACTGGTCAGCGGCATTGGGACGCTGGTAGTCATCTATACCGGCTATTACTTCCAGAAAGATAACACCTCCTGGCGCTTCCTCACCTACCTTTTGCTGTTAATGACCAGCATGCTTGGGGTTGTCATTGCAGGGGATGTAATCACCCTGTTCATCTTCTGGGAAGGCACCAGTATCACCTCTTTTTTATTAGTGGGTTATAAGAACAAAGACGAGGAAGCGCGAAAAGGCGCCTTCAAGGCGCTCTTTATCACCGGCGGGGGTGGGATTGCTCTGCTCGCGGGTCTGATCTGGATTGCGAATATCGCCGGTGGTTCCGATTTCGCAACAATCCTCGCCAGCGGACCTGCTCTGCGCTCCAGCCCGTATTACGCCGCCTTCCTGAGCGTGATCGCCCTGGG
>JBBIPD010000263.1:0-4617 GCA_037443025.1 Chloroflexota bacterium | reverse complement strand
ATGGGCTGGATGAGAGCCGTCAGATGTGTCGTATGGCTTATAAGCGCCTATCGAGATGTGGATATCAACCTTACATTGTCAATGGCTATGCGCAATATCTCCCTTTCCCGTCTGCCTCGTTCAGCCATGTGG
Organism: Chloroflexota bacterium; assembly: GCA_037443025.1. Taxonomy (GTDB): domain Bacteria; phylum Chloroflexota; class Anaerolineae; order Anaerolineales; family UBA4823; genus JAQBDA01. The sequence goes on along the minus strand of JBBIPD010000263.1, from coordinate 4,485 downwards.
TCGCCACCTTCCCATCCGAATATATCTTTACTCAACAAACATTGTCCGAAATCTATCGCGTTTTATCCCCTGAAGGCTCACTGGTGGTGCTGCGCGCGGCTCTCATCGTTGGCAAGGGGTGGATTGACCGTTTCCTCAGATGGCTTAACCACATCAGCCGTCAGGCTCCACCCAGCCTGAATCATCCTCTGCTCGAGGAATTGTCCAGACCCTTCCGTCAGGCTGGTTTCGAAACCAATATAATCACGCCTATGATTCATCAAAGCCAAATTGTCCTTATTTTGGCGCGAAAACCATCCCTTTCAAGCACCGAATCCCCTCCCCCAACTTAAATTTTGATAGTAAACTAAATACATGGAAGTTAGAATTGCCGTCGCAAAAATACGCAAATACGCCACCAGCAACAGCGGCGATACGGTGGAGGTGGTCGAGCGCCCTAATGGCGGGGTATCCGTTGTCCTGGCAGATGGGCAAAGTTCAGGGCGCGGCGCAAAATGGATTTCCACCCTCGTCGTGCGCAAGGTCATCTCACTCCTGGCGGAAGGCGTCCGCGACGGCGCTGCCGCTCGGGCTGCTTCTGACTCCCTTTTCACTGAAAGGGGTGGCAAGGTATCCGCCACCCTGAACATCCTTTCGGTGGATAAACAAACCAACACGCTGGTCATCACCCGCAACAACCCGGCTCCGGTGCTGCTTGCCATCAACGAAGAAATCCAGGTATTGGGCGAAGAATCCATCCCGGTGGGCTTGTACCGCGATACCCGCCCTCTCATCACCGAAATTTCTCTCCAGCCCGGTTTGTATGCAGTGGTTTTCTCGGATGGTTTGATTCACGCCGGTGTACGCACCGGTCAACAAATCGAACCGGTCACCTGCCTGCATGCGCTTTTAGAAGGCGAAGATCCATCGCCGGAACTGATCGCCGATAGCCTGCTGGAACACGCTCTCAAACTCGACGAAGGACGACCGGTTGACGACATCTCGATTGTGGTTTTGAAAGTAGGGCATGAGGCGGGAGATCTGGTACGCCGGATGAGCGTACGCTTGCCCCTGGACAGTTAAAATGACCCAATGAACGCCCTCATTGGTGTGGTTGGACCTTGCGCCGCAGGCAAAACGAACTTGATTGCCGGTCTGCGCGCTCTGGGCTATCGGGCAAAACACATCGCCCAGGAGCATTCCTATGTCCCGACGATGTGGCAAAAACTGACCAATCCCGATATCCTGATATATCTGAACGTATCCTACCCTCAAAGCATCCTGCGCCGCCAACTGAATTGGACCATGGATGAATATGAAACCCAGCTCCAACGCCTGCGCCATGCCCGTCAGCACGCCGACCTGGAGATAGAAACCGACAACCTCACCCCCGAACAGGTGCTTGCCGTCGCGCTGGATTACATCAAAAGCCGGGGAGGATAAGAACCTTTCTGATAACAACAAACAAACCCCTGGATTTCAAGCGAATTGGGGTATAATCCCCGCTTGTCGCGCGTTTCTGGTCAGACGCGCCAATAAGCTGGCAGATATGCGCTTGCTGGAGGAATAATAGATTATGTCGCGTCTTACCCGTCCGTTGATTTTCATCTTATTGATTATCATCATCTCAATCTGGATTAACATCCCCAACAGCCCTGGAATCAATTTCCTGGGGATTAACCGCACCTTTGAAACCCGCCTTGGGCTGGACCTGGTGGGTGGAGTGCAGGCGCTCTTGGAGGCAGACCTCCCCGCAGATACCCCCATCAGCGCAGAGGCGATGTCCACCGCCCGCCGCATCGTCGAAAACCGGGTCAACGGCTTGGGCGTCACCGAAGCGGTCGTCCAACAGGCTGGCGACCGGCGCATCGTGGTTGAACTTCCCGGCGAAACCGATCCTGAAAAAGCGTTGAGCACCCTGCGCCAAACCGGTCTCTTGGAATTTGTGGACATGAGCAGCATCTCTGCCGAAGAGGCGTTGGCGCTGGTAGGCACCAAAATCCGAACGGATATCCCTCTCGGCACAGAGACGGTCACCGAAAGCGTCACCTCAACCCTCACCAGCCAGGTATTCCCGACCGTGATGACCGGCAGCGCCTTGAAAACCGTCCAGGTAACCCGGAGTCAAATCGGAGAATATGAGGTTGCCTTCGAATTGAACAGCGACGCCGCCAAAACCTTCGCCGATTTCACCTCCCGCAACATTGGCAACATCCTGGCGATCGTCCTGGACAAAGAGGTGATTTCCGTCCCGCGCATCAATAGCGCCATCACCGATGGTCAGGGTGTAATCACCGGCAATTTCACCCAGGAAAGCGCGAATTCCCTGGCAATCCAACTCCGCTACGGTTCTTTGCCCATCCCCCTAAAAGTCGTCGAAGTCCGCACCATCGGTCCCTCTCTCGGGCAAGACTCGCTCCAAAAAAGCCTCGAGGCGGGCTTAATCGGGTTTGCCATCGTGATTTTATTCATGGCAATCTATTATCGCCTCCCCGGGGTTCTGGCAGATGTCTCAATATTAATCTACGCCCTGATTGCCTTCGCCGTCTTCCGCTTTATCCCGGTGACCCTCACCCTTCCCGGCATCGCCGGTTTTTTGCTCAGCACCGGCAGCGCCCTGGATGCCAACATCCTCATCTTCGAACGCATGAAAGAGGAATTGCGCAGCGGGCGAACGTTGAACCAGGCGATGGATTTGGGCTGGCAGCGCGCCTGGTCCTCCATCCGCGACTCGAACATCGCCACCCTGATCACCTGCGGCATCCTGTTCTGGTTTGGCAGCACGTATGGAGCGACCCTGGTCAAGGGCTTTTCGCTCACCCTTGCCATCGGCGTTGTCATCAGCCTCTTTACCGCTATTGTGGTTACCCGCACCTCCCTGGGTTTGGTATTGGGTTATTTCAAACCCACCAACCTCGCCCGCTGGTTCGGCTTGTAATTTATCCTGATGGATATCAGAGGATATTGATATGATTAACATCATTGGCAAACGCTATATTTTCTTCGCTTTATCGCTGTTGATTATCATCCCTGGGCTGATCATTCTGGCGATACGCGGCGTCCCCATGGCGATAGATTTTACCGGCGGCAGCCTGCTCGAATTCAAATTTGAAAATGGCGCCTTGCCGCCTCCCGCCGAGATTGTCTCGCTCTATAAAGAGCTGGGAATCGAAGACATCCAGGCGCAGACAACCGGAGAGGGAACGATCATCGCCCGCTCCAGTTTCCTCGATGAACAAGGGCGCACACGGGTGATCAACGCTCTGGAGAACAAATTTGGTTCAACAGCCACCGTCCTGCGCTTCGACAGCGTTGGTCCCACCATTGGTCAGGAGGTCGCCTCTCGCGCCGCGCTGGCGGTCCTGGTCGCTGCTCTGGTGGTGATTGGCTTCATCACCTTTGCCTTCCGCGGCATTCAAAACGCCTTTCGCTACGGCATCTGCGCCATCATCGCCATGTTTCACGATGTCCTGATTGTCATCAGCCTCACCGTCTTTGGCGCAATTCTTGCCGGCTGGCAGGTGGATGCTCTGTTCTTGACTGCTCTGCTCACCGTTATCGGTTTTTCCGTGCAGGATAAAATCGTGGTCTTCGACCGCATCCGCGAAAACAGCAACGTGTACCGGCGTCTCGATTTCGAAACCCTGGTCAATCATTCCATCATTCAGACCCTGCAACGCTCGATCAACACCCAACTGATGACGGTTGAGTTTATGCTGCTCGCCCTGGCGTTATTTGGCGGCGTCACCTTGCGCGAGTTTGCCCTCATCCTGCTGGTCGGTTTGTTAAGCGGTACATACTCATCCATCTTCATCGCCGCGCCGATATTGGTTGTATGGCAAAAACGGGAATGGCGCAAATGGTTCCGCCGTTCTGAAGCTGGCGCATCCGCCTGAATCTCCCCTGACGATCATCAAAAAACCACGGTCATCCGCCGGGGTTTTTGACATTTAATCACCTGCCGTCACCTGCAACCGCCCAAATCAGGCGGCGTCAGACACGGGGTTGGCGTGGTGGTTGGCGTGCGCGTGCCGGTCGGTACTGGCGTCTGGGTGGGATTGCTGGAGGTTGGCGTGGGGGTGACAATCACAATTTCCGTGGGTTCGGGACTGGTCGGCGGTGGATTGGTAGATGTGGCAGTAGGCGGCAACGGTGTATTGGTTGGTTGCGGAGTCTGGGTTGCTGTTCTGGTCAGAGTGGGCGTCGAGGTCGGCAGCGGGGTGGACGTGGCGGGCAACGGTCCGGCTGGCGCGTACAAATTTGCCTGGGGGATAATTTCCTTAACAATGCTTGCGCTTTCCCAGCGCAGTTGTGCCATGGCAGAGCTGATATTTTCGTAATATTCCATCTGGATGGGCAATAATGGACAGCCCGCGGGCAGGGTAATTTTACCGCTCCGCTCCGTGGCTGATTGGTCGTGCCAGTAGTCCACCAGAATCTGCCCATTCACCCACAGCCTTACCCCATCGTCGGTGTGAGTATAAAAGGTGTAGGTCTCTTCCTGGT
>JBBIPD010000262.1:0-4619 GCA_037443025.1 Chloroflexota bacterium | reverse complement strand
GATCCCGGCTGCCGTGATAGATAACGGTTGGCACATCCACCGGTTCGGGCGGCGAGGCGGCAAACTCGGGTAAGATCAAAGCCGGAGCCAGCAGGATAAGTCTCTCCACCTGATGAGGACGCCGGCAGGCAAACAAAGCCGCCATCAAGCCCCCCAGGCTCGACCCAATCAGCTTCCACCCCGTCCGGTCTCCCAAAATGGGGAAGAGCAGGCGCATCCGTTCATCCAGCGAACCGCTGAAATCTGGGGTTTGCATCCCGGGGAAGAGCTGGCGCAAGAGGGTGGCTTTCACTCCCTGGCTGGTGCCTTCCAGCCCGTGGATAAAAATAAGGCGATCATAGCTGCTCATGCATCATAATACCCACTGTCCATTGAATTGTGTTTCAGGGAAGGCTTTAATCTCATCAGGATAATTATACGCCCCGGCACCGCCCATTTGCACGAATGATTTCCGTTGCTTTGGGAGAACACTGTTGCTCAAGGGTCATCTTTACAGATTCGTAGAGAGGGGGAGATTTGCTTAAACCCCCCTTAAAATAACTCGGGCGCTTTGTGACATATAATCCTTTTATCCAACCCAATTATCCGGTTTCTGGAGCCAACCATGTTCCCCACCCAAAAAGCCCAATCCAATCTGCTCACCCACCGGGCGGGCGCCATTTTACGCCTGGTGTTCCTGGGGTTCTTGCTCTCTGGGGTATCGCCCCGCCCGGTTCAAGCCGGCGCGCCTCTGCAACCGCCGCAGTTGAAATGGCAACACGCCGGCTGCTACGCGTCCTGGTGCGAAACCGGCTGGTATTCCTCCCCCGCGGTCGCCGACCTGAATAACGACGGCGCCCCCGAGGTGATCGCTTCGGCGTACTCGATTTGGGTGATTGACGGCTCAACCGGCAGCCTGAAATGGCGCATGGCTTCTGGTCACGACCGCAACGAACCTGATGCCAGTAGCGTTGGGCGAACCTGGTCTGGCATCGCTGTGGCTGACCTGGATGCCAACGGCGACCTGGAGTTCATCACTGCCCATAGCGGGGGGTATGTCTCGGTCTATGACCACAACGGCTACTTCGAACCAGGATGGCCTCAACGCCCCACCGACCGGGAGTTGCGGGGGTTGTCCATTTATGACCTCGATCAGGATGGCGAACTCGAAGTGGTGGTAACCGGCGCAGTCTATAACAAAACCAATACCTGGGTCTTTGAGAAGAATGGCGCTTTGCGCCTTGGCTGGCCTCAACTGACCAACGATAGCGGCTATGCTTATGGCGTCTTCAACGACAACGCTGCCCTGGGCGACCTGGACGGCGACGGGATGGGAGAACTGGTCGTCCCCTCGGATGTCCACTATATTTGCGCATACGAAGCCGATGGGAGACAGATTCCTGCCAATTCGATGTACGGCGACAAGGGTTGGGGAAAAGTGGGCGTTTGGGAGAGTCTGGATACCGAATTGCGCGGCTGGGGCACCTGCGAGCCGGGAGATGATCGCGCCGAACGCTATCGTCCCAACTTCGCCCACAGCCCGGCGGTGATTGCGGATGTCAACGCTGACGGAATCAACGAAGTGGTCTCGGTTGGGAATGTCTATGACTGCATCGAAGGCTACCCCAGCCGCTATATCGGTTTGTATATTTTCAACGCCGATCGCAGCCGTTTCAACTCGGGCGGCTTCGACTGGCGCAGTGTGCCGGTTGATACCGGCGCGCCGCTCAGCGAGGACTATGATGTGATCGAGAACAACCAGCCCAACCCGGCAGTCGCCGATTTAGACAACGACGGCAATCTCGAAATCCTGTATTCCTCTTATGATGGGCGCGTCCACGCTTTCTGGCTGGATAAGACTGAGCACGGCAACTGGCCTTACTCGGTCAATGACCAGGATAGTATGTACTTCGCTTCCGAGCCGGTCATCGCTGACCTGGATAACAACGGCACAGCGGAGGTGATCTTTACCTCATGGGCGCAGAAAGGCTCTTACAAGACCGGCACCCTGTACATCCTGGATTATCTGGGCAACCCGCTGCACACGGTGACCCTGCCCATTCCGTATGGCAGTGCGGACTGGAACGGCGCCCTGCCTGCCCCCACCCTGGACAACATCGATTCTGACGCCGATTTGGAATTGGTGGTCAACACTGCCCACAGCGGCGTAGTGGCGTATGACCTCCCCGGCACATCCCAGGCGCGAGTCTTATGGGGGACCGGTCGCGGCAACTATCAGCGCAGCGGCTCGATATTGCAGGGCAATCTGCGCGCCTCAACCAAGCAGGTAAATCGCCTCCTCGCCGCTCCTGGAGAGACTTTGCATTACACCATCACATTGCGCAACCCTGGTCCCACCCTCGAAAACGTTGAAATGACCGATGCCCTCCCCCCGCAGCTCAGCTATGCTGGAGGGCTAAGCGCCTCTTCAGGGACAGCGCAGGAATCGGGCAGGGTGATCACCTGGAACGGGGCGGTAAGCGCAGGACAACCGGTGCTGATTCAGTTCGATGCGTCCGTTTCCGCCAATCTATTCTCACCCCAGTCGATTGTTAATACTGCAGTGATTTCCGATGGGCTTGGGAATAGCTGGCAAACCCAGGCGGTCACGTTTATCAACGGTTTCGCGCTCTACCTTCCGCAAGTCAGCCGTTGATTGAAATGATCACCAAGCAAAGCGGTAACTCAATTCCCTGGGCGGTGGTAGAGTTTCAGAGTTCCCGCCTCAGTTAGCCCAAGACCGGCATCTTCTCTTATCCACTCTTTTTTTGCCAGATAATCGCCGCTTTGGATTTCCCAATCCTGCGCGATATAGCCTCCACCCGCCGACATATCAGGCATAGAAAATGCTGGCACCCCAAAACCCGAACCATCCATCATGCCAGACATATCCGGCTTGGGTGGAGAGGCAGCTCCCACGCCCTCCCCCTGATCCAGCTCAGAATAATGCAGCACCAGAAACAGACCACTCCAAAGAGCCCTGGGTGGGCTGGTGAAAGGTGGATCATCATCACAGGCTACTGTAAAGCTCTCGCTTGTCTCACCAGGCCAGTAGGTGAGTTTATAATCCCGCACATAACCCAACTCATCCGTAGGTGAACGGGTGTCCGTCTCGTAGACGAGATTAATCGCTTCAAAGGTAGCTCCACCCCGGTAGCTGGTCACTTCGCAACCAGATGCTCTGAACTCAAAATAATCATTGATCAACGCCGATTGCCCTTGGATTTTGAACTCATCCGGGTTGAATTGGAGCTTAACCTTAGACTTGACCACCGACTCGTAACCGTCGCCTTCATAATCAAAATTACCATCCGATTCAAATTGAAGCTCAAAGGTGAGGCACTTTTTAGTCAGGTCCTTTGCCAACTTAAGCTCTTCTGGCTCGATGCCATCCCCCGCTAAGCCTAATAGCTGATATTGACGCTCCATTCCCAGCCAAACCGGAATCATGCGGTGTATGATATGCTCCTCTGCGCACAGCTCATATTCTTCCTGGAGGCACACCCTTGTCACTACCTTCATCAAATCTTCAATCTGCTTGCCGAAGGCGTCATTCTCGTCGCTGGCGCCCAGCAACTGACGCTGGCGTTCCAAACCAAGTATGGTTTGCAGCGCCAGGCGCCCGGCGGCGCAACTCTCGCCGGCTGCTGCCAGGCGCGGCTTGACTACCTGCTCTTCGTATTGTTTGAACAAAGCCTGAAAATCGATCGGAGAGCCTTCCGCTTCATCCTGACCCAGCAACTGGCGCTGACGTTCCCGCATCAACTGTTCGGCAATCAGGCTCTGCAAGCGCGCCTCAGCATCTCCCCCCAGACGCTGGCGCACCGGCTCGATATCTGCCAGGAGACCTTTTGTCACACCAGAACCGCTAAAATGCAGCATTTGGATTTTTATCTCGCGTGAGTCCGCCACCGGTGGCGCCAAAACCAGCCCCTTCCCTTCACCCTGGTAGCCAAAGGTGATTTGCTGGTCCAGGGGAATCTCCAAAGCCGGAACGATGGTAAGGGTGACAAAGTTGTTGAAGGATAATCCCTCTGGTTCAAACTGGACAGCATAGGTCTGCTCCCCGCCAAAGGGTAATCCATCCACACTCCCAACAGGGGTCATCTTAATTCTGGTCTCTGTTAACAAGGCATCGCTGGGGATTTCCAGCGTGTAAGTGGTGCCATCGGCTCCTTTGGCAGATAGCGTTCCACCCTCGACAGGGATGACGCTTTCCACGCTCTGCGCCGCATCAAGGGCAATGCCGATGTTAATCGCTTCCTGCGACTCGTTAAAGACGTAATTGAATTCTCCCACAGCGGCTGGTGTGCGAACTACGACATTGTTGCTGGTGCTGTTCCCCGCGCTGGCGTTATCTTCAACACTTTGCGGGTTGGAAGTTGCCTGGCAAGCGTTAAACACCAAGAGACCTAAGAAAGCAAAAACCAAAAGTCTATACTTCATGAACCACCTCGCAGATAATTGAGAAATCCAGCATGAATTGTCGAATTATAATCTCGAAACAAACTTTGTCAATCCCGCCATATCCAGCCGAGATGCGCACAAAAACCCATCGCGCGCCGAACAAGCCTGCCCTTTCGAGGCGTTTGTGTTCGGGTCTCCGTCTGCGTCGAAGGTCCACACCAGGATGCGACGGC
>JBBIPD010000261.1:0-4620 GCA_037443025.1 Chloroflexota bacterium | reverse complement strand
CCACATCCCCGCTCGCCTGATTGCGTTGTTCCCGAATTTGATCCAACCATGCCTGATTTGGTTTTACGCCAAAGAAACCCGGTCCGCTGAAAGCATAAGGCTGAGCGATGCGAAAGATAAAAATGCTGACCAACGCTGCGAGCACCAGGTAACCCGCCGCCTCCCAGAGGCGTCTCTGAGCGTCCTTCAAAGGTATTTTTAGGAATTGAAGGGCAAACGCAGCCGGGAGAAGCAAAGCCACCGGGGCTGCATTCAATTTGGAAGCCACTGCGCTGCCCAAAGCCACCCCAAACCCTACGCTCAACAAGAATAACGGGTGGCGAGCAAAAGCGAGGCTTGGATTGAGATAACGCACGGCTCCCAAATCCGGTTGATTGGATTCTGGGAAAAGAGACCCCGCGCCCGAACTTTGCTGAGGCTCAACAATCGGACTCTCTTCCTCAGGTTGCTGCGAGAGACGTTCTGGCGAGCGCCAATCTAAGGTTGCCACCCGCACCGCGAAATAAATCGCCAGGTAGATAAAGAAATTGACAAAAGTGTCCATGGTGAAGAAGTGCGCCTGTTGGATCATCAGCACCGCAGCGGAGACAAAAGCTGTGGAAAGCAATGCCACGCGGCGATCGTACAAACGGGCAGCAATCACATACACCAGGGCTACCGTCAGCAGGTCTGCCAGGGCAGATAGCAGCCTGCCCATATCCGTCATCTCGTTGAAACCCGATCGCCCATAGACCAGCTCAACCAGATAGCGCGTCAGGAACATGGGGAGCGTCCCATAGACATAGAAGCCATGCCCGCGATTGTTCGGGTTCATGGTCGAATTTACGGTATCAAAATACTCAGAGATGCTCATCCAGGCTTTTTTATCTGGCGGGCAATCATAAATCCCATAAGACGCATCCAGGCACTTGAGCGGGGTGATATCCGAGCCCACCCATACCAGAAAGCGCTCGTCTGGATGCAAATACTGATATTCCCCCCAGTTCAGCCCAACGGATCGAAAATAAGCCCCAGCCAGCAGGACCCAAATCAGTAAAAGGTCGAAAACCGCCGTTCGAGATTTCTTTTTACCCGTAGAAGTGTTCGCTTCTTGCATGCGCAGCAAAGTTAATCCTTTTTTCCTGCGTTGTACCCGGTCAATTTTATTGCCGGGGAGGCACAAAGTACATATAGAAATCGTGATTCTCAACCCGTGAAGTATACTCTTGCAAAACCCCTTGCGGATAAAGCGTTTGCAAAGTGTTGATAGCCTGAGTGTCTTCCGGTTTTACCAGAAACAGCTTGGGGCGGGGATCAGAGATCGTCTCGGCAAGTTGATCGGTCCAGATGGCATAATCCTTGAGTGGATAACCGGCGTTCATCCCCACCAGGCGGGTGTCCACCCAATGGGGAAAAGCCACCACCCAGGCGCTATCCGGCGAACCCACGCTGGTGGTAAAGGATTTTATCACCTGCCCCATCTCGGAGGTGTTCCAGGAAGAAAGTTCAAAAACGCGCTGGTACTCTTCAAAGACCAGACTGTAGTTCTGCAAGGATGCCAGGGTCAGGCAGCCCACCGCCACTCCCAAGGCGACTTTCGGACCCCAGAACAGGCTGAGACGGTTGCTGAGAGTTGTCATCAGACCATCCAGAGCTATTGCCACAATCAAAAATACCGGCACAATCGCGCCTGCCATGCGATTCAGGGCGGGATTTTCAGCCGGGAACGCCAGCGAGAGGATTGAGGGGAGCGTCAGCAACGGTACTGAGAGCAAGAGGAACAAATCCAACCAGTGACGGCGACGGATATAACGCGCCAGCAATAACATCATACCCAGGTAAAACAGAGCAGCCGAGATGATATCCAGTGCCGGGCGGTGCGTGACGGAAATCACCCAGATTTCGCCATCATCCCAGGCGAACGATGTCATCGCTTTCCATAAATTATTGAGAAAAATCTCTCCAGCCGGACCCGGCAAAGGACGCTCCAAACTCCCCAAACGCGAAAATGAGCGGTATGAGAAAGCTTCGGGGTTATCCAGCGAGTAACGCAACAAAGGCAGGAAAACCATTAATGCCATCAACGCCAGGACGATCAACCCCCAAAGAGTCTGTTTGCGCAAACCTCGCGATTGGGCGTGCACCAGGTAAAGACCCACTGCAACCAAAATAACGATGGGCAGAATCCGGATTGGGGTGTAACCGTGCAAGCCTATCCCAAGAAATAAACCGGAGAGAATGAAGTCATTGCGGTTGGATGTCCGGATACCGCGCAGCAAATAATACAGGGAAGGCGCGACAAAGAGCGGATACAACGGAAAACGCAACCCAACCCGCGAGATGACATTGTGCCAGTATGAAATCCCGGCAAACGCCGCCGCCAGCAAACCGATGCGCTTGCTGCCCAGCTCTTTTCCCAGCAGGTAGAGAAAGGGCAGGGTCAGCAGACCTGCCAGAACTGTCCCAATCTTCAAAGTGAGGTGAGAGTAACCGGTCTTGAAGAGCAGGATTGTGACGGCTGCCAGATACATTTGTAACGCCTCACGACCGGTATTGCGGGGGAAGAAGATACGCGTCTGCCCGTGAAGCACATCCCAAACATCCAGCAACTTCTCAGCATGATCGCTGAACATCTCTGGCGGGGTGAGATTGAGGCGATACAGGCGAAAGAATAAGATAAGAGCGACAACCCCCAGCCCAGCCAGCGTCCCCCGGGTGATAGACAGATTCCATTCCGGCTTCGAGAATACCCGGTAGAGGCGTCTGACCCAGGATTCTCCCTGTGAACCCGGCAACCAAAATGTCCACAAAATGGCAACCAGGGAGAGAAGCCAAAGGGTCACATTCAAGCGGGTGAAGAGATTATCCTCAAACAACCATAACGCCAGCAGAGCCAATGGTATGCCGATGAACAGACCGGGGTATCTCACCCTGAGAGAATCCCGCCGAGGTTGGCTCTCAGGCAAAGGATGAGCGGTCCATTCACCCCGCCAGGCAGCGACAAACGCTCCCGCAGCGGAGATAAGATACAATACAGCGCCCAGCGTCCAGGCGCGATTTGGTCCGGGTTCAAGGGAAGCCTGGGCAATTACTGCAAGCAGAAAAGACCCCACCGTAATCCAGAACAAGGGTCGAGCTTTAACCTCTGAGACCCTCTCTGGCACAACAGCCGGAACAGATGAGGCAATTTGTGAGGCGGGTATGTCAACCGATTCTGGTGTAGAAAGTTCACCTCCGGGAATCATCTCAGCTGCGCCAGATTGCTCAACTCCGGGCTGGGGAATTTCGGGAATCTTGGGCGCAGGACCGCGCCACGGGGTGAGTTTTGCCTTGAGATAATCCAGGACGCTTGGTTCTTCCATAGTTATCTTTTCTCAGCCAGAACAATCATGCTTTCACCCATTCGCAGGGGAATGATACTCCATCCGAATATTGCCTGCAATCCCCCCGGCATGCCAAAAAGGAGCTTTTGCAATTTTGTTGGCACCCAGGGGATGTAAGGGGCATCCCAGAAACCATCTGAAAAAACGCGCCTGGGTATCAGGTTGGATTGACGAAGAAAACCAAGCCAGGTATCTGGCGGCTGCAAGTTGATGTGAGTGGGGTCCTGATAGCCGATCCAGCGCTCTTTCTTAACCGAGCGCATCGGCGAAGCCAGGTTGGGCGTCGCCAGAATCAGCAACCCGCCAGGAGATAAGACGCGGCTCATCTCTTCAATGGCTTTTTTAGGGCGAGGCAAATGTTCGACCACATGCTTGGCGATGACAATCTGGAAAACGCCATTCGGAAATGCGCCTAAATCCTCGGCAGAAAGCAGAAGAAAATTTCCTTCGGGCACATTCTGTTGCGCCTGCGCCAACGCCCAGGGGTTAATATCCGCCCCGAAAACCTGGTACCGGTCGGTCAACCACCCCAACAAATGCCCCATCCCGCAACCGATTTCGAGGACTCGCCCTTGCCGCGGACCGTGGCGACGCGCTAACCTGGCGTAGTAGCGGTTCGACCACCAATACTGGCTAAAGCGCCCAAACGAAACATTTGCATAGGCCGCTCGCTTGAAATAGGTGTCGTCGAATGGGTGGGAGGCGTCGGGCATAGAATATCGGAATACCTCAATCAGCAATCTTTCTCGCAACGAAAAAGGTGAACGTTCCCTGAGGATGGGAAACCGCCATGGCATAGGGGCGGATGAGGCGCTCGGTCAACGCCAGATTCCAATGCCCTCGCGCCAGAATCCAGCGCCCGGTCAAGACGTGAGGCAACAAGGTGGGCGCGCCAAGATAATGCCCCCATTCCAGGACGCGCATCGCCTGCGGCGAGAAATAATGCCACCAGCGTTCCAGGGCGAAGCCGGCTGCCTCCAGCCAGCTTTGCCAGACCTGAGGCGGCTGGGCATGGTGAACTCGCGAAATCCGTCGAAACCACGCCCGGTAAGCATCTCCCACCCTGCCCAAACCGATACGGGATAAAATCCCAGATATCCAAAGCTCGCTGAAATAAGCCGGGTTGGGGACGGAAAAGACGAAGGGAGCGCCCGGTTTTAGCACCCTAGAGGTCTCCGCCAACACCTGCCGCACATGCGGGATATGCTCCAGCACCGAATTGCTGAAAGCGCTGCCGAAGTGACCATCCGGGAACGGC
>JBBIPD010000260.1:4369-4641 GCA_037443025.1 Chloroflexota bacterium | reverse complement strand
TTATCCCTCCCCACTTAAGGACGATGGCTATGACATCGCCGATTATTACAATGTGCTGGAGACTTACGGCAGCCTGGATGATTTTAAATTCCTGGTGCAGGAGGTGCACGCTCGCGGCATGCGTCTGATTGCCGATTTGGTGCTCAATCACACCTCCGATCAACACCCCTGGTTCCAGGCTGCCCGCTCCAACCGCTCTTCGCCCTACCGGGATTACTATGTTTGGAGCGATACCAACCAGAAATATCGAGAGGCGCGGATTATTTTCCTGG
>JBBIPD010000260.1:0-4346 GCA_037443025.1 Chloroflexota bacterium | reverse complement strand
ACAAGCCGGGCAATATTACTGGCACCGTTTTTACGCATCTCAACCCGACCTGAATTACGACAACCCCGCCGTGCAGCAGGAGATGTTCAACATCGCCCGCTTCTGGCTGGAGATGGGCATAGACGGATTCAGGGCAGACGCCGTACCGTATCTCTTCGAGCGAGAAGGCACCAACTGTGAAAACTTACCTGAGACCCATGCCTACCTGAAGCGCCTGCGACGCTTCATTGACGAGAACTATCCCGGCAAAATCCTCTTATGCGAAGCCAACCAGTGGCCTCAAGATGTGCGCCCATATTTCGGGGATGGGGACGAATTCCAGATGGGCTTTCACTTTCCGGTTATGCCACGCATCTACATGGCTTTGAAAAAAGAGGATAAATCCGACCTGGTGTGGATATTGGATCGCACCCCGCCCATCCCGGACGAATGCCAGTGGTGTATCTTCCTGCGCAACCACGATGAACTGACTCTGGAGATGGTCACCGAAGAGGAGCGCCAATGGATGTGGGAACAGTATGCTCCTGAGCCTGGCATGCGCCTCTATCTGGGGATACGCCGGCGCCTGGCGACTCTACTGTATAACGACCGGCGCAAGATTGAACTGGCAAACTCGCTCCTTTTCACACTGCCCGGCTCGCCCATCATCTATTATGGGGATGAAATCGGAATGGGAGATAATTACCACCTGCCAGATCGCAACGGCGTGCGCACCCCGATGCAGTGGGATTCCGGCTTGAACGCCGGCTTCTCCCGCGCCAGCCCCAATCTGCTCTACGCCCCGCTGATTCACGCTGATCCCTACGCGCCGGAAACGGTCAATGTGGAAGCTCAACGGGACGACCCGGGTTCGCTCTGGAACCGGCTTCGCCAGATGATCTCATTGCGCAAAACGCATCCCGTGCTCGGGTGGGGCGACTTTAACTGGGCAGAGAGCGGCTCACCGGCAGTGGCGGCTTACTGGCGCACCTATCAGAATGAGCAGATGCTCATCGTTAATAATCTCTCCCATGAGAGTCAAAGCGTCTCGCTGCTCATAGAATCTGAGACGCCTGATCACTTTAGCGACCTTTTTGCCGCCAATACGCGCCATTCCCCGGTCAATGGTTATCTGCATCTAACCCTTCATCCGTATCAGTTCCTCTGGCTGAAGCGAACCAGGCAATGAAAACCGCCACCATTCGAGATGTCGCCAGGAAAGCCGGGGTGGGTTTGGGCACCGTCTCCCGGGTCATCAATGGCAGCCCATTGGTGAGTGAATCCACTCGCCAACGGGTGCTGGAGGCGATAAAAGAACTCAACTTCGTTCCCAGTCCCACTGCCCGCCGCCTTTCGTTGGGCAAGACCCTCACCATCTCGGTCATCGTGCCTTTCTTCACTCGACCGGCAGAGATTGAACGCCTGCGCGGTATTCAGAATAAGGTCGCGGAGAGCGATTACGACTTGATCATCTATAATGTGGAGAACCCCCTGCAGCGAGATACGTACATGCGCCAAATCCCGCGCCGGGAAAGAACCGATGGGGTCATTATCATCTCGCTCTCGCCCCGCAATGAGGACATCCCCTACCTGCTGCACGCGGGCATTCCGATTGTGCTGGTTGACGCCAATCACCCCTCCCTCAGCATGTTGAATCGGGTGATCGTGGACGATGTTGAGGGTGGGCGCAAGGCAACCCAACACCTGATTGATTTGGGTCACCGCCGGATTGGCTTGATCAGCGACTATCTGGTTGACCCGCTCAACTTCACCTCCAGCCGCGATCGCTATCAGGGTTACCGTCAGAGTTTAGAAGAAGCCGGCATCCCATTTATCCCTGAATACCACCGTCAGGGTGAGCATGGGCGCGCCCAGGCTTATCAAATGGCGTTGGAGTTGCTCTCGCTCCCCCAACCGCCCACGGCAATCTTTGCCGCCAGCGATACCCAGGCAATGGGCGTCCTGCAGGCAGCCCGCGACCTTGGTCTGAATATCCCCCAAGACCTTTCGCTGATTGGCTATGACGACATTGAGCTGGCGGAATATCTCGGCTTAACCACCATCCGCCAGCTTCTGCTCAAAACCGGTCAGCGCGGAGTCGAATTGCTGCTGGATATTCTAAACCAGCCGCACCTCCAGCCAGTTTGCGAAGTGATGCCTACCGAACTCGTGGTGCGAGGCACTACCGCCCCGCCAAAGAACACTTGAAATCAGGAACTGACATTAACCGCATGAACACTCTCTCTTCAAATAACCCCTCCCCCACCCCTCGCCAGACCCAAACAAGCCTGAAGCGGCTGCTGCCGCGCCTGGAACAGCGCTTCTCCCAATCAGCCTCAAAACAACCCGAAGCGTGGGAGGCTTTCATCAGACGGTTGGGAGAGAACTTCCCCCGCCTGTTTGAGCTTTACTTTCGCCTGTATGCCGGTCGTTACGATTTCTTCTACCACCTGGAAGATTTACTCCTCACCCTGGCGCGAATGTGGCTTGAACGCCCGGCTGATTTGAAAGAACTGGATCAGCAACGGGAGGATAACCCCGGCTGGTTCCAGTCCAATCAGATGCTGGGCGGAGTGTGTTACGTTGACCTGTTTGCGGATAACCTGAAAGGCGTCCAACAAAAAATCCCCTACTTCAAAGAATTGGGCTTAACCTACCTCCACCTCATGCCTCTTTTCCGCGTCCCGGAAGGTGAAAACGATGGCGGTTACGCCGTCAGCAGTTACCGAGAGGTTAACCCAAAACTAGGCACAATGAAACAACTGGCGGAGTTATCCCGCGCTCTACGACAAAACGGCATCAGCCTGGTGGTAGACCTGGTATTCAACCACACCTCGAACGAACACGAATGGGCGTTAAAAGCCATTGCCGGAGATGAGGATTTTCAAGACTATTATCGTATGTTCCCAGACCGCAAGATGCCAGACGAATACGAGAAGCATCTGCGCGAAATTTTTCCCGACGAACATCCCGGCGCGTTCACCTACTTTCCCGAAATCGGTCGCTGGGTCTGGACGACCTTCCATTCCTACCAGTGGGATTTGAACTACGCCAACCCAGAGGTCTTCAACCGCATGGCTGAGGAGATGCTCTTCCTCGCCAATCAAGGGGTCGAGGTGCTGCGCCTGGACGCTGTGGCTTTCGTCTGGAAAGAACTGGGCACGAACTGCGAGAATCTACCTCAGGCGCATTGGATCATCCAGGCGTTCAACGCGGTCGCCCGCATCGCTGCGCCATTACTGTTATTCAAGTCAGAAGCGATTGTCCATCCCGATGAGGTGGTGAAATATATCAGCCCAGAGGAATGCCAGCTCTCCTACAACCCCCTTTTGATGGCGTTATTATGGGAATCCCTCGCCACCCGCAAGATCACCCTGCTCAACCAGGCGTTGCGAGAGCGCTTCAAGATACCGCGTGAGTGTGCCTGGGTGAATTATGTCCGCTGCCATGATGACATCGGCTGGACCTTTTCGGACGAGGATGCCGCCCGGTTATACATCAACGGTTATGATCACCGCAAATTCCTAAATGCGTTCTATACCGGTCGTTTCGAGGGGAGTTTTGCCCGCGGGTTACCCTTCCAGGAGAACCCCAAAACCGGGGATGCGCGCATCTCCGGCACCTGCGCTTCGTTGGCGGGGCTGGAGAAAGCCCTCCTTGAGGAAACCGAGGTCGAGGTTGAGCTGGCGATTCGGCGCATCCTGCTGCTTCACGCCATCATCCTCACCATCGGCGGAATCCCATTGATTTATCTGGGCGATGAAATCGGCACGCTCAACGATTACAGCTACCGCGATAACCCCGATTACGCCGAAGACAGCCGCTGGGTGCACCGACCACGAGCGGACTGGCAAAAGTACAACCGGCGATCAGACCCCACCACCATCGAGGGGCGCATCTATCAACAATTGCAGAAGCTGATTCAACTCCGCCTGCAACACCCCGCCTTTGCCGGACAGGATATGCAGGTGATAGACACCGGCAACCCGCATGTGTTGGGCTTTGTGCGCATCACCGGGAGCCAGCGGGTTCTGATCTTTGCCAATTTTAGCGAGCAGGAACAGACCCTGCCGGCAAATCTGCTGCGGATTTACGGTCTGGGCTATCATTATCACAATTTGCTTCACAATGTTCCCCTCCCCCCCGGCGATCTTCAACTGGGTTCTTACGATATTCTCGCTCTGACAGCCAGCTAGATCGGCTAAGGGTAGGGATTGCATCGAGCAGATACGCCGGATAAACAGCCAGTGCATACTTTCACCAGAAACAGCAGGAGCATCGCGCATGATGGAATTTGCAAATCGGGTCGCCGGGCTGGTCCCGGAAGGCGCGTATTATATGCTCGGACGCGCCCAGGCGTTGGAAGC
>JBBIPD010000259.1:0-4643 GCA_037443025.1 Chloroflexota bacterium | reverse complement strand
ATCCAGACACAATTGATCTCGGGAACGGGATTCCCGGGCACCTCACGCCGTTGCCGGCATGGCGCTTCGAAGCCGGAAGGTGCCAGGAGATTCTCCTGCAACATTTTGAGGTGCTGTCGCTGGATGGGTTTGGATTATCCGGAAAAACGATGAGTATCCGGGCTGCGGGAGGTATTCTTCAGTATCTATCCGAAACTCAACCCGCGGTTCTTAAGTTATTGACCAATCTCACCAGCTATAGCCTGGATGAGTTTATGATCCTGGATGCAGCCACCCGCCGCAATCTGGAACTGACAGAAACAATCCGGAGCGGGGAAGTCCAGGGATCGTTGCTAGGGGTTCTTGATCGCACCCTGACGCCAATGGGTAAGCGGTTGCTGCGGCAGTGGGTTAACAAACCTGCCTTGAATAAAGAGCTTATTCAACAACGCCAGGATCGGGTTGAATTTTTTGTTCAAGATGGTTTGACCCGCTCAGAAGTTCGCGCTGCACTGAAATCAATTGGCGATTTGGAGCGGTTGACGAATCGAATCGTGGCGGGATCCGCTCAGCCTCGAGACCTGGTTGCCCTGCGCCAAACCCTGCGCAATTTACCCGGGATAAAAAGACTTTTACCGGAGGCGGACTCGCCTTTGATGTCAATCCTGGACGAATTTCAGCTTTGCGAAGCAGAGTTGGATTTATTGGAGACCAGCATCAGTGATGAGCCTCCAAGTACCCTTCAGAATATTGGGGTGATTCGTCCCGGATTCTCCGCGGAGCTGGACGGGATAGTCGAGCGCTCACGCCATGCCAGAGAATGGATAGCCAATCTGGAAACGGTGGAGCGGAAAAGGACGGGAATTAAGTCGTTAAAAGTGGGCTATAACAAGGTCTTTGGATATTATCTGGAGGTAACCAAAGCAAATGTGGATATGGTTCCCTCGGAATATATTCGCAAACAAACCTTGATCAACGCCGAACGTTATATCACCCCTGAATTGAAGGAATACGAGACGCTGGTATTAAATGCTGAGGAGCGGATTCGCGAGATCGAAGAGCGTGTATTTCGAGAGGTCTGTTCCAGGTTGGGAGCGTCATCTGAAGCGCTGCTTTCGACAGCGCGGGCAATCGCTTTATTGGATGTGTTTGCCTCTCTGGCGGAGGTCGCCTCCCTGAATGGATATGTGCGCCCTGAGGTGACGGATGAAGATGTTCTGGATATCCGCGATGGTCGTCATCCGGTTGTGGAGCTGACGCTGCAGGGCGAACGTTTTGTGCCGAACGACACTATTTTTGAGGCGGGTGAAAGGGTGCGCATCATCACCGGTCCGAACATGAGCGGGAAATCCACTTACCTGCGTCAGGTGGCGTTGATTGTGTTAATGGCGCAAATAGGCAGCTTTGTGCCAGCCAAATCAGCGCGGATTGGTCTGGTGGACCGCATCTTCACAAGGATTGGCGCTCAAGATGAAATTCACGCCGGTCGCTCAACTTTTATGGTTGAAATGGTGGAGACAGCCAACATCCTGCATCATGCGACGCCTCGCAGTTTATTAATCCTGGACGAGATTGGACGCGGCACAAGCACCTACGATGGGGTCTCGATTGCCTGGGCGGTGGTTGAATATATTCATAACCACCCTCAACTGCGCTCAAAGACCCTGTTTGCCACGCATTATCATGAATTAACCCAATTAGCCGATATTCTACCTGGGGTGCGCAATTACAATGTTGCGGTAAGCGAAGCGGAAGGACGGGTGGTCTTCTTGCATAAAATCATCCCTGGAGGGGCGGATCGATCTTATGGCATCCATGTGGGTCAACTCGCGGGTCTGCCAAAGCCCGTCGTGCAGCGAGCAGGTGAAATCATGCAACAACTGGAGGCGTCCTCCGGCAAGGCAGTTAAAATCAACCCCTCAGCGCCGCGACAATTGGCGCTTTTCCCCGAAACGAATCCCTTGCTGGATGAATTAAAGTCGCTGGATGTCAATGCCATCAGCCCAATCGAGGCTTTGACCATCCTGTATGAATGGAAAAAGCGTTTTCTCGAAAAGAAATAGCGTTGGCAACCAGGATGTGTTCAAACGCTTCTGGTGTATCTTCAGGTGTTTACCCAGGTCTAACGGCTCGAATCAGGCGCTGGGTCAACATGCTCCCCGCTATGGCGCAGACATCTGTTGGCAGATAGTGAGACGCCGAGGCATCGAAAAGAATCTGATAACTCGATGGCATTTCTTCATCGCCCAGCCACAGCATCGCCAGTAAGTTTATCCGGGGCAACGCCTGAAATAAAAACGCCGCATCCCCAACCGGTACAGGAGAGCCGCCAATCTGCAACGCCGCTTCTTTGAAAGCGTTGGAGTCGTTCTGAAATTTTCGCCACAGTTCATGCCCGGTATAACCCTGAAAAGCCTGGTTATAAAATCGTCCATCGGGCAATTCGGTGAAAGAGATCCATCGATTGGCAGACGGCGCGCCATCAGCTGTTTGCAGATAATACAGTATCAGAGCCTGTTGGGCAAGGTTGGGCGGTTTATCTCCGGTTTTAAAGCGCATGGTAAAGCCCGGATAAGTCAGGTAGATCGTTTCGCTCCATAGAGGCAGCTCAAATTCACCGGTTTCGGGGGAGTTCTGCCGGTAGATCGCTCCGGATTTTTGGGCAAGATCGTCGGGCTTGAGCTGGCTGAGGTGGCGACGCAACTCTTCCAGGCGAACTGCGAGCAGGGGGATAATTTTCTCGGGATTGTCTGGAGATTTGACCATTATCAAAACCAAGCCTTACGATTCAGGCGGAGAGTCGGATTGCAACGTGGCGCGAATCTTTTGGATTTGAGGCGCGTGCTCGGCTTCGTGTTCGAAGCTGTCGTTTGCGATCAATTCCCACAGGGCTTTTCCCTTCAACCAGGGGTATTTTCCTTTTTCGACAAGTTGACTCTCGCTAAAGGATTCAACCCGCCGAAGGGTCTGATTCCGAACCCCATGAAAATCAGCCAAAATGCGCTCCAAAGGACGGGTTTGATCCTCTTGAAGCCATTGCGCATTGATCTCATCTACCGACGCATTCGAAAAATGCAGGGTTGTAGGTTGCATACCCTGACGAAGTTGCCACAACAACTTCACCAGTTCAGCTTCCCATCGGGTGAGGTGGGCGAGAATGTCCTTCACCGACCAATCCTCCTGAGAGGTTTTGAAGAGCATCGCTTCATCATCCATGTCCTCAATTAACTCCAGGAAGTTCTCTCGCCCATTTTCGAGCGCTTCCAGTAATTCTTTTTTATTCATTTCAGGTCTATCTCGCGAGCAAATTTATGTAGGGCAGCGATATGATCGGCGGGATTTTGAAATCCGCTCCCCATGGTGTTCACAGTCAGGTGGGTGACGCCTAATGATTGCCAACCTTGAATGGCGGCATGCCAGTTGGCTGGATTCCCATTCCCGTAATATATCCGAGGTTCGATTCCGATTTGGTTCTTCCTTCTCTGATAGATTTCGAGATAGTCGTTCAGCTTTCTAATTGAGGCGTCGGCTTCCTGGTGGGTGCGGTAGGATGGCAGCCAGCCATCTCCCATCCTGGCAACGCGCTGCAAAACTGCATCGGCATGACCCCCAAACCAGATGGGGATTGGTCGCTGAATGGGCAATGGATTGATACCGGCGTCCTGGATATTGTGCCAGCGCCCGGAGAAATTTACCAGAGGTTGCGTCCAGAGTAAGCGTAATACCTGGACTTGTTCTTCGATGCGCCGACCGCGGTTGTGGAAATCCTGGTTAAGGGATGCGTATTCGACCGCATTCCAGCCAATGCCCACTCCCAGGCGTAGCCTGCCGTTGCTGATGACGTCGAGCGTGGCGGTTTGTTTGGCGACCAGGGCGGTTTGGCGCTGGGGCAGTACGAGGATACCGGTGGTGAACTCGATAGTTTGCGTCACGGCAGCCATGAAACTGAACAACACAAATGGCTCAAGAAAGGGATGCTCGTAGGTATATACGCCAGTCCAACCGCCAGGGCGGTCTGGGTTCACACCTAACACATGTTCATAAGCCAGGATATGGGTGAACCCTAGACCCTCGGCTGTTTGAGCGTAATCTTTGATTGCAACGGGGTCGTTGCCAAATTCGGTTTGGGGAAATATTGCGCCTATTCGCATTCAGGCTCCTCGTTTCTACAAATGGGATAAAAATCTTCGGATGGAGGCGTTGGTCAATTCCGGTTGTTCCAGGGGGATAAGATGACCCGCGTCAGGGATTATTTCCAAACGGGCGTTCGGGATTGCTGCTGCCATCGCTTGCGACTCCGAGAGAGGGATGATCTGGTCATCAGCGCCATGGAAAATCAAAACCGGTTTGTCAATCTGGGGCAAGAGGGCGGTTGAGTCTTGCCTTGTCTTCATTCCCCTTAAAGCCCCGATAATGCCGCTGAGAGAAGCGCTCTGCATCATCTCCAAAACACGAGAGACCAGCTCGGGATTAGAACTGAGGGTTTTCGGTGATAGCATCTTGGGGAGCATCGATTCGGCGATGGCAGACGCGCCAGATTGTTTTGCCAGCTCAACCGCTTTATCCCGGTTGGCTTTCCCTTCCGGGGTATCCTCCCCGGCTCGGGTGGCTGCCAGGATCAGCCCGGCTACCCGAGCCGGATATTTTCGATAGAACGCAGAGCT
>JBBIPD010000258.1:0-4645 GCA_037443025.1 Chloroflexota bacterium | reverse complement strand
TTCCACTCCGGGCGCTGGGTGTTCATCCAGATACCACCCTCCGGAACAAAGTTGACCATTTTGGCAAGCAGGAGCGTGAGCAGTTTTTCTGCCAAAGAGCAATGTAGAACCTGACCATCCCTGCTATAGAGCAGTTTGCCATCCGTACCAAATACTTTCACCCGTTCGTTGATGGCGTTTTCGAGGACATCATCAAAATGAATCGTATTGTATGGATCTTTAATCAGCTCAGTATAAGGTTTGATGCGATACGGCACGTTGGCATAACTCAGGATAGGGCGTTCCAGGAGCGAGCGTAACCGACCGGGATGCACTCTGGAGCTGATTTCCATCAGCTTTTGCAAATAGATAATCTGATGATCGCTCCAATAACCAATGTTAGCCCATGGATTACCCGGATCTGGGACTTCCCAATCCAAGCCCGAACGCGTAATCCGGTAGGGGTTGTAACCATCAGCGGTGGTGGCGCTGAGAAAAGTAACAATCATCCCTTCGACAAATTCGGGGAAGGAATAAGCCAGGGCTTCCCAGTTCTGGAAAATATCGCGCCAATTTCCTTCGTAATTCAGCCGCAGCGAACCGTCTACTTTCCTGATATTGATGGAGAACCTGTTCCAGGGGCGGCTGGGATCTCCGTGACGACGACTGAAGGTCAAAGGGAGATAGGAATAACCCAATCGGGCAAGATCGGCTGAACCATATTGATCAACGCGGGCGTGTAAATCTAAAACATGGATTTTCTCCGGCAAGGCGGCGAAAAAATCGGCGTGGGTCTGAAGCGCTTGCCCAAGATGGGTTGAGACAAATTCCATAAAATCGGCGGTGTTAATCCAATATTGGTCAGCAAAGACCCCACCGCGCATCACATTGAACATCACATTGACAAAGTGATGGGAGGTGCGGATTTTATCCGCGCCCACCTGCCAGCCATCCGCGCTGGCGACAATCCGGTGCAGTTGCGCCGCGCCGGCTTCGATATCCCGCTCAATCTCCAGGTACAGTTCGGTTGGATTTTTCCTCAAGGATTGGAATAAAGCCACAATATCTGCGCTATCCTGGGGGGTATCGGCGACTAAATGCCAGGTTGACTCTCCGCCAGGGGGCAGCGCAATCCTGGCATGCACAAAATATGCTCCCCGCCGACCGCGCACCTCTTCTTCCGGGGTGATACCCAATCCAGCGCGGAACTGGTCTAATTGCGTTGATGAAAGTAGGTGTTCCGTCTGCGTTAATCCTACCTGAAACACCGTGGTTGCGAGCAGGGATTCACTGGGTTCAGCCAGATCGGTCAGAGTTGAGTTCAGCGTAAAGATACCCAAACCTGTCTCGGTATCTAATTCACTGCGCTTATAGGCATCCAACAAACAGCTCAGGGTGTTCTGGGTGCTGGAAGAGATATTGGCGGGCAAGATGTTTTGCAGCCCATCCAGCAACTCAATCTGCAGGTCTTCATCGGATGAACTGATGTTTTTGATCCAGGTGGTCTTGACGAACCCAGATTTTTCACCGGTGCGCCAGGCATACCGAACCCGTAACCCAAGACTCAGATTGATCTCCTCGAAAACCAGGGCGGTGCCAGACACATTTTTATATAGATTCTGCCTGAGATCATACTGACCATGCTGGCAGGCAGTGAACGGTTCCCACAACCTGACCTGGTTGTCTCTTGTAACCCATAAGATGGTTTTTGCGCCCGTATTATGGTTGTTGTCGGTGATTTTATCTTCTGTATAGTAAGGAAAAAGAGCCTGCTCAGCGCTGACTCGACCGGCGGTCAGCCCACCATTCGATGAAATAAAAAGCCAATGATCCGCGCTGCTGACGATGCTCATAAAAAAAGGTGGGATGGCATCGCTGTTTTCTATTTTGTAATAAAGTTCACCGAATAAGGTGACGGGTTTTCCGTTCACTGCCTTTGTTGCATTTTTGGTCAAAACATTCCCAGTTGATCCCTGCTCTGCATTTCGTATCATACAACCTGGCTCCCACGATTCTGGCAAGTTTGTGGTTGATTAACCGGTCCCAATCTTATTAGCTCCCGCTGTATGTTACATGCTATTCGACGGCTTCATAAACCCGCACGTAATCAATCAGGTATTGCGTTGGGAATATTGTATCGAGACCCACCGGTCCTGGCAGTATTCCGCCAACCGCCAGGTTAAGGATGATGAAGAAGGGTTGGTCGAAAACCCATTCCCGGTCACCGACATCCGCCCGGGTTACCGTGTGATATAGCTCGCCATCGTAGTACCAGCGGATTTCGTCTGGTTCCCACTCGATGGCGTACGTATGAAAATCATCGGCAATGTTGTATGTTTGCCGGTTCCATTGGCTGATGCCCAATGCCCCAGAATACCCGGGACCATGCAAGGTGCCAAAAATCAAATCCGGCTCCTTACCAATGTATTCCATGATGTCGATTTCGCCGCAATCTGGCCAGTTACTGCCGTTAAAACTAGAGCCAAGCATCCAGAAAGCGGGCCAGAGCCCTTTACCACTCGGGACTTTGAGCCGTCCTTCGATCCGTCCATACTGAAAATTCCGAAGACCTTGAGTCTTCAACCGGGCAGAGGTGTAATAAGAACCCTCATACTTCTCCTGCCTGGCTTCGATGACCAACATGCCATTTTCTACCCGAGCGTTTTCGGGGCGAGAAGTATAGTATTGCGCCTCGCCATTCCCCCACCCCCCTGCGCCGATATCGAACGTCCAGTTGGCGCGGTCAATCGTATTGCCATCAAACTCATCCTGCCAGATTAAATTCCAGCCCTGCAAAGTCGGAATGGGTGTGGCGCGTTGGGGTGCCAGGGATGAGAGACGGGAACACCCAGCCAGGCTAATGCTTATGAGGATGACTCCCACAATCATTCTCCGTAAGAGATGTTCATTCATTTTCAGCCTCAGGATTAGCCACCCTGGGGGATACTAATGATCCCCTGGGGTGATTGTTGAAACAGGTTATTGCGGTTGTCTTACGCTATCTTGCCAGTTTACAGGGCATGCTCATATGCGTCGAACTCGCAAGATATCATAAGCTCGAGATAAACTGCGCAGGTTGGTCTTCGGGCAAAAGGCAACGTTAGTCCGTCGGTTTTTATCCCTTGACTGCGCCCTGCGTCAGCCCTGAAATAATGAACCGTTGCAGCAAAAGGAAGATCAGCAGCATGGGTAAGGTCATAATCAATACTGCGGCTGCCAGCGTAGGCCAGTTGCTTCCATACACACCCTGGAATACAATCATGCCGCGCGTGATTGGATAGTAATCTTTGTTGGTCAGGTAGATGGTGGGCAGAATCAGCTCATTCCAGATGCCTATGGCATGTAGAACAGCGACTGTTGCGACCGCAGGTCGAATTAACGGGAACAGGATCGAAGTGATGAAGCGAAAATAGCCACACCCATCCAGCGCGGCTGCCTCGTCTAATTCCTTTGGTACCGTCTTGATATAGTTCACCAGGATGACCATGCCAATTGGGTTTATAGTGAACAACAGGATATAGCCCAAAGGGTTGTTATACAAACCCAACGCCAGCATCAATTGGAATTGCGGAATCAAAGCCGGCGGCAGAAATAGAGCAATAACAAACATCGTCAAAAGGAAATTTGCGCCCTTTACGTAGCCGCGTGCTATGGGGAAAGCCACGAATACAGAAGTGGCTAAAAATACCACTGTGGCTGAGACGGTATAAATCAGAGAATTGGTCAGATAGCGAGGGAAGTTGGCTTTGGTCCAGGCTTCAACAAAATTCTGAAAATTCAAGCTTGTCACCGGAGACGTAGCGCTCTTCATGAACTCTGGCAACGTCTTGAAGGCTGTATTGATCAGCATCAGCAGTGGACCCGCGTAGATTACAGCAAACACTATAAGCACTGCGTAGGAAGCTATCTTCCCCCACTTTATCGGCGAAGCAGGCTTCCTCTGACCAGCAATTTTGATCCTGGTATTCATGGTGGTGTTCATCCTAAGATCTTCCTTTCTCTGCGCTGCAATAGCGTCTGGGTAGCAGTGCCCAGAATGAGAACCAGCAGGAACAGAACAATTGACGCCGCAGCAGCATAACCTTGCCTAAACGCGCTGGTTACGCTTCCCGATGTCTGCCCAAACCCCTGGGCGTAAATGAGATAACCCAGGACCTGAGTGCCGTTACGATAACCGATAAGAACCAGGAAGAGCTGCCAGGCTTGCAATGATCCGATGATATTCAGCAACAAGTTGGTATTCACGCTGGGAGTAAGAAGAGGCCAGGTTACGTTCTTAAAAACTTGCCAACTGTTCGCCCCATCAATCGAAGCGGCTTCATAAAGTTCGTTAGGTATGGTTTGCAAACCAGCCAGGAAGATAATCATCGTTGTACCCATATTCGCCCATATCTGGACAACGATAACCCAGGCAAAAGCCTCCGTTGGCTGACCGCCAAAGAACTCGGACCGCGTCCCGAAAAACTCGAGAATACGCGCCATTGGACCACCCAACGGATACAGGAACAGAGACCAGATCAATCCCTGGATAACTGCTCCCAAAATTACAGGCATGAAATAGAGGGTTCGGAAAAAATTGGTGCCCTTCAGGCGCTGGTTGACAATCATCGCCACCAGCAAGCCCAGCCCAAACTGGATGGTGGTTACAAAGAAACAGAAAATTAAG
>JBBIPD010000257.1:0-4664 GCA_037443025.1 Chloroflexota bacterium | reverse complement strand
TTCTTGGGTTGGGCGCCGCGCTTTAATTCGATGACGATGCTCATTCCCCGTCGGTCGGATTCGTCTCGTAAATCGGAGATATCCTCAAGTTTGCCTTCCCGAGCCAGTTCGGCAATCCGTTCAATCAGATTGGTTTTGTTTATCTGGTATGGGATTTCGGTGACCACGATTCGAAAACGGTTTGACCCCATCTCCTCGATATGGGCAAGCCCGCGCAGCACAAGCCTGCCCCGCCCGGTGCTATATGCCTGGCGAATACCCTCTGAACCGACGATGACTCCTCCGGTGGGAAAATCCGGTCCCGGCAGATATTTTGCCAGCTCTTCGGCGGTAATCTCATCCACTCGCTCATAATTGTCAATCAGATATGCCAGCGCCGCTGCCACTTCACGGAGATTGTGGGGCGGGATATTCGTCGCCATGCCAACCGCAATCCCGGAGGCGCCATTGAGCAGCAAGTTGGGCAGGCGTGCAGGCAAGACCTGGGGTTCTTGCAGGGAGTCATCGAAATTGGGGGTGAAATCCACCGTGTCTTTATCAATATCCACCAACAACTCTTCTGCCATGGGCGCCAACCGGGCTTCGGTGTAGGGCATTGCCGCTGGCGCATCGCCATCTATCGAACCAAAATTACCCTGCCCATCCACCAGGACATAGCGCATTGAAAATTCCTGCGCCAGGCGCGCCATGGTGTCATATACGGCTGCATCGCCGTGAGGGTGGTACTTCCCCAGCACCTCGCCGACAATGCGCGCTGATTTGCGATAGGGGGTGTTCGAGCGCACTCCCATATCGTACATGGCATAGAGGATGCGCCGATGGACGGGCTTGAGACCGTCCCGGGCATCGGGTAATGCCCGCGCCACGATAACGCTCATGGCATAATCCAGGTATGCTGAGCGCATCTGATCGTCAATATCAACCTGTTGAACTGAGCCAATTTCCATATAATCTCAAGTTCCTTCCACACTTAACATCACCGGGGTTTATCCGGTCCACAACCTTATAATTATAACGCCTATTAAATCAAGGGTTTGGGAACCGGGAGCAGCGAGACCGGGGCTCCGGCGGCGCTGACCGGTGAGAGGGGTTGAGGTTCATCAAATAAATCAGGGGCGATCTGGCTGTTAAGATCGCCCCTGGCAACGAAAGGAGGAGCCTGGAGGTTGTACGGCTAATTTTTCGTGGATGTCAGACTTCTTAGATACTGATCCATCGCCGCGGCTGCCTTGCGTCCGGAGACCATCGCTGTGACCACCAAATCTGGTCCGGTGACAGCGTCGCCGCCGGCATACACACCGGGTCTGGTTGTCGCTCCGGTTTGCGGATCGACAACGATCAATCCCCACCTATGGGTTTTCAAATCCGGGGTGGTATCGCCAATGATGGGGTCAGGCCAATACCCTAAAGCCAGGATGGCGGTATCCGCTTCGACGATAAAGTTAGAGCCTTCAACAGGCACCGGCTTGCGCCGCCCTTTGGCGTCTGGCTCGCCCAGTTCCATGCGAATGCACTCGATTTGCGCCAGAGAGCCGTCTTCACCGGGGATGAACCGGACGGGCTGAGTGAGGAATTGATATTTAGCGCCTTCTTCACGGGCGAGGGCGCGGTCCTTGCGTCCACCCGGCATCTCTTTCTCAGTACGGCGATAGAGGCAGGTGACCTCCTCCGCGCCCATGCGCAGAGCTGTGCGCAGACAGTCTGAGGCGGTATCGCCGCCGCCGATGACGGCGACTTTGCGTCCAATTTTGGGTCGTGAGCGCATCTCTTCGGGCAAGAAGTCCAAATTTACATTAGCTCGAGTGAGAAACTCGGTGGCTTTATAGACCCCGGGCAAATCTTCGCCGGGCACTTCCATCGGCGCGTCAATCAGCGTGCCCACCCCAATGTAAACCGCGTCATAGCCTTGGGCAAACAGGTCGTCTATCTTTATATCTCTACCGACATAGGTGTTCCCCACAAACTTAACCCCTGCCCGCGCCAGGTCATTCCATCTGGCAAAAACCACTTCTTTGGGCAATTTGAAATTGGGGATGCCATACAGCAATAACCCCCCGGGGGCAGGTTTGGCGTCGAAAATCGTCACCTGATGCCCCTTCTGAATCAGTTGCTCGGCGCACGCCAAACCCGAAGGACCCGCGCCGACGATGGCGACCTTCCTCCCGGTGGGTTCACCGACCGGTATCTCGACGCCTTCCACACAGCGCTGATAATCCGTCACGAACGCTTCCAGAGCGCCGGTTAATACCGGCTCATGGTAATGATTGCGCACACATGAACCCTGGCAAAGCTGTTCATGCGGGCATACCCGACCGCAAATTTCGGGCAGCGAGCTGGTCTGGCGATACAGTTTTGCCGCCTCCAGAAATTGCCCCTGTTCGATCAGCCACATTGCAGAGGGTATATCGTTGTGGGTGGGACACGCCTCCACGCACGGCGCCGGATCGGGACAGTGGATGCAACGGGAGGCTGCCAGCATCGCTTCCTCGGCGGTCAGTGGAATCAGCACATCCTCAAAATCGCAGATGCGTTCTTCTACACTGCGTCGTTCAACATCAATCATGGGCAGATAAGCCCGGGCTTTGCGGTCTATGGTTAAAAATTCGCTGGGGATTGTTTGCATGAATCGCCTCTCTTCATACCAATGAATTGATACGCTGTTTTCGCCATGCAGGCGTGAGATGTCCAATCGGTCGAGCAAACCAGGGTCAGAAACGCCGTCCTGCGGCGGGTTTGCCCATTTCCGCTGTTTAGATATTAATGAATTGAGGAGCATCTATTCAGTCTCAGATGTCACGACTTTTTGTGACGGTTGTCACATAGCTCCTGGTGTAAATCAGACCCGGTTTGTGACTTTTATCACTCTAATATTGCTCTTATGCATTTGGGATAAAATATCTTTTTGGCAATTCAACATCGGTCGCACATAATCAGATGGTTTGCTGGTTGGGAAAGCCAAGAGAGACGACAAGCCAGGTGTCAGGCTTTCTTTATAAATGGACATAAGGGATAGATGAAAAGATTACTCTTCGTTGCCTTTCTGGCTGCCTCGCTTACGCTGGTTTGGTTTGGAGTGGGCAGACTCAGGAGCGGACAGGATGTCGCCGCAAATGTCGAAACCGAAGTCGCCAGGCGCGGCTCTCTGCAGGTGTCGGTAAAGGCGCCAGGCGTGGTGCGCTCCGGACAGTCTGCGATTCTGACCTGGAAAACATCCGGGATTGTGGAAAGCGTGGAGGTAGAGGTTAATGACAGGGTGAGCGCCGGTCAGACCCTGGTGTCAATAGACCGTACCACGCTTCCCCAGGGGGTTATCCTGGCACAAGCCGAGCTCCTGAACGCCCGAAGAGCATTGGATAGTCTACTCAATTCCAGGACACAGAGCGCCAAAGCTCAGCAAGCCGTCGAGGAGGCGCAGCAAGCTCTGCAAAATGCGCTGACCCCGGCTCTCACTCAGGCAGAGGCGGCGCAGAAGCTTGCCGAAGCCCAAAAAGCGTTTGATGACGCCCAAAGCGCTTACGAGATACTCACTAAACCCGCATCTCAGGCTGCCATTGATCAGGCGTATGCCAATCTGTTGCTTGCAGAGAAGAGATTAAAAGACACCGACAAACAAATCGAACGCATCCAGAAAAAGCTGAAGAAAGACAAGGATAAATATCTGTTCTTTGAGTCAAGAGAACTGTATCAAAGCATCCTGGAGGCTTTGGAAAACAAGCGCATCCAGGATCAGAGAAAATATGAGGATGCCCGTGAAAAGTACAACAAACTGCTGGAACCGGTCAACCCGACTGACCTGGCAGTCGCTGAAGCTAACCTGAGGCTGGCGAAAGCTGAGCTGGAGCGGGCAAAAGTTGAGTTGGAAAGGGTGAGAGGGGGCGCATCCCAGGCAGAGATTGCCGTACTGGAGGCAAAGCTGGAAGACGCCCAGCGTGAATGGCAACGCTGGAAGGACGGTCCGGACGAGGCGGATATCGCCGCTGCAGAAGCGCGAGTCGCGGCTGCCGAGGCGGCTGTCAGTCAGGCTGCCATTCAAGCGCCTTTTGCTGGCACCATCACATCCGTTGAGGTTAAACCTGGAGACCAGGTTGCGCCAGGAAGCCCGGCTTTTCGCCTGGATGATTTAAATCGTTTATTTGTGGATGCCAGGGTATCAGAGATTGACATCAACAAAGTCCGGCTGGGGCAGACGGTCCTGATTGTTCTCGACGCTGCGCCTGAAAGAGAATACCAGGGAGAAGTGGTG
This sequence comes from Chloroflexota bacterium, assembly GCA_037443025.1. Classification (GTDB taxonomy): domain Bacteria; phylum Chloroflexota; class Anaerolineae; order Anaerolineales; family UBA4823; genus JAQBDA01. The sequence goes on along the minus strand of JBBIPD010000257.1, from coordinate 421 downwards.
GAGCTGCCCCTGGTCGGGGAGATCGAGGATGGCGTGGTTGCATTCAACCTGGTCATCGAAATTAAAAACCCAGACCAACAAATCCGTCCGGGCATGACCGCTTCTGTCACCATTGTTGTTGACCAGTTGGAGGATGTGCTTCTCATCCCCAATCGCGCCATCCGTATCCGAGATGGCGCGCGGACGGTTTACGTCTTGAAGGAAGGGCGGATCACCCCCATATCCGTCATTTTGGGACAATCATCGGAGGATTATTCTGTGTTGCTGGAGGGAAATATACAGGTTGGGGATTTGATCGTTCTCACTCCTCCATCCGTTAACGCTCTCTCGATGACAGGTTCGGAATAATCGCATTGTTTGATAGTATTCGATCGTGGAGGTTGTGAGTCATGAAAAAATGGATCATCGTTGTCGTCGCCGT
>JBBIPD010000256.1:0-4674 GCA_037443025.1 Chloroflexota bacterium | reverse complement strand
AGCCCGCAAGATTGGTCACCCGGCGCCGTTTCCAAAGGAGTTGCCCCATCGCTTGATTCAGCTCTATACCTACGAAGAAGAGGTCGTGCTTGACCCGTTTGCCGGAAGCGGGACAACCTGCCTGGCGGCGCAGGAGGATGGGCGGAGATTTGTCGGCTATGAGATCAATCCGGCGTATGCCGAGCATGCCCGGAGGCGTCTGCAAAAGGGCGGAGAAATGGAGTGAGAGGGTTTGGCGCCCGAACGAGCGGACGCAGCCTGAGACGATTTACGGCGGCTGGTCCCCCCCAGGGGCGGCGAGGGTGATCAGGTCTTTGATTTTGTCTAAAGTCTTTGGACCAATGCCGTCCACTGCGAGGATATCCTCGATTTGGGCGAATGGACCAAAGGTGTTGCGATATGCGACGATGCGCCCGGCGAGCTCAGGACCGATGCCGGGCAGGGTTTCGAGCTCTTCCGCGGTGGCGGTGTTGAGGTTCAGCGGATAACTCGCCTGGATAGCAGGGGGAGTATTGGAAGGGATATCCGATTGTGGCAGGGCTGTTCCTGGGGGATTTTGCGCCTGGCTCGATTGGAGCGGCACCCAGATCATCTGCCCATCCTGAACGAGAGCAGCCTGATTGATGAGGGCGGCGTCGGCATCGGGCGTTAAACCCCCGGCTGCCTGGATGGCATCCAGCACGCGGCTGCCGGGGGCCAGGCGATACACTCCCGGGTTGGCGACCGCCCCACCCACCTGGATAACGAACGGCGGTTGGGTGGGTGGGGGGATGATGCGGATGGGTTCGCCCCTGGGGCGGCTGCTCACCAATAGAATCACCCCCACCGCCAGGAGGGTGATGATGATGCTAAAGCCAATCAACCAGGCGGCTGCCCATCCGGTTTTCATGGCGGGTTAATTGATTTTGGTGCTGAGCCCCAGGCGTTGATTCTCGGCGTCCACATGCAGGACGCAGACCAGCACCTTCTGCCCCTCATAGAATAATTCTTCGGGCGATGCGTGTTCGCCGTCCTTGTAGATTTCGGAAATGTGAATCAAGCCATCCAGCCCTTCTTCAAGGCGGGCAAAAGCGCCAAAGGGGACGATGCTGGTGATCACCGCTTCTGTCACCAACCCCGGATAATAGTGTTTTTCGGCGCTCTCCCAGGGGTTGGGGTGCAGACGCTTGAGGCTCAACGCAACCCGTGATTTTTCTTGATTGACGCTGATCACGTGGACCTGCAACTGCTGCCCATAGCGGACGACATCGGACGGATGGCGCACCCTGCCCCAAGACAGCTCCGAAACGTGAATCAAGCCCTCCACGCCGCCCAAATCTACAAAGACGCCGAAGTCGGTGATGTTGGTGACCGTTCCGGTGACGCAATCTCCAGCACGCAGGTGGCTCAAAAGCTGGTTGCGGCTGCCGGACCTTGCCAGGGCGGCTCGCTCCGAAAAAACTACCCGCCCGCGCTCGCGATCACACTCGATGATTTTTAGAGATAATTCGCGCCCAAGGTAAGCTTCCGCCCAGTTTTCGGGTATGTTGCCGGTCGCGCTGCCGGTCATATCTACCAGGTGAGAGACGGGCACAAACCCTTGCAGTCCAGGACCGCCGACCAGCAGCCCCCCACGGTTGTAACCATTAACCACCAGGGTGCAGACGCAGTCGTCGGCGAAGAGGGACTCAGCCAGTTTCCAATCCACGCCAGGCAGTTCATCCGCATTCCCCGGCGGTGTCCCTTTGCCTGCTGATGCCTGGGGAGCGCTCGCTTTGGTCGGCAGGTTGGGCAAATACGCCTCGTCTTCAGTCAATACCGCTTCCCACCAGGACTCATCTGGCGGGGGCGGTCCCCCGTCTAAATCCAGTTGTTTTGTGCTTTGATAATGTTTGTTCACCATTAAGCCCACCTCTTCTTACAATGGTTGGTGTGCAAATTATTTTCGGATTAAGCCTTGGTTTTTTCGGCAATGGCTTCCTGTTCCATTTCGAGAATGGTCTGAGCGACGGCTTCGATTGCCACGCGTTGCTTGCGGTATAAATCCGCTTCAGACATCGCCAGGCGCAAAGCCACCTCACGCACCTTTCGCCCTTCGAGGAATTTCAGCTCGAGGATATTGTACAAAATCCACTCTGCAGTAAAGCGCCTCTCTCCTTCGGGGCGGGTATGCTCGATTGCCTGACGCAGGATTGCCCTCAATGCGTTGGTTGGGTTGCCATCATGCTCGTCCAATGCCTGCTGGACGATGCGCAGCTTCATCAGTGGGCTTTCGGTCAATTTGGGTCCACCCCAGTAATGGGTCAGGGCATCTTTCACCCAATGGAAAAAGTCATCCGCTTCGATGCCGTCGGTGGGTTGGGTCAAAACCTGCGCCAGGGAGCCGCTGCCGCCGTAGCGAGCGGCGGCGCGCAGGCTCTGGATTAATTCCACCTCAGGGGTTAAAGCTTGCAAAGAGGTGAACACCTGTTGCTGGAGGCGGCGGTCTGACAGCGCCAGCGCCGCGCGCTGCGCCAGGATGTTGACCAATTCGCTCTGTTCTGCTTCAACATGGTACCCCATGGCGCGGGTGATGCCCATAATACCCAGTAACTCGACTGTCCCCGCTTCCTGTTGGAATAATGGAACAAGCCAGTAATCTCCCCACCCAAACAAGCTGCCGTTCGTGCCGTTTTGTGATACCTGCTCCAGAAAGTAATCCGATAGATCCTCCTTTTCCAAAGACTGCATATTGCCAATTGTGACGATCATTTCCAGCCCCTGGTTTCCAAGGGCTGCGATAAATCCGTTCGAGACCTGGAACAGGTCGCACATCGCAGCCAGAATGGACTCTAGGAATTGGCGTAAGTCCCCCGAGGTCAATAAACGTTCCTCCAGTCTTTGCAACAGTTCGATATCGTTGCGGTCACCTCCGTGAAACAGCCAGCGCTCCCAGATGGGCGCAACTAAAGTGATGGTGTACTCGATAATCAAAATGGATGCCACCATAAGAATGGGTACGGCGGTATTGTACTCGAACCCAAACGCCTGACCAGCTCGCCGGACCAGGGTTGTTATTGCCAGGACGGTGGAAGCCGCCACCGGACCTCGCATCAACCACTTGAAGAGCCGGCGTTTCACCACCCGGTCTGGCCAGGATACGCCAAAAAACGCCACAGCATACGCCATAAGCACCAACAAAACCGACACCGTGAGGTTACTCAGGGTGGTTGCCAGCCAAAAGATGAGGGGGCTTCCTATCGCCAGGAAGGAGCCGAACAGCAGGTATGGGTAAGAGCCAAGGGCTGGCGCCAGAGAGCCGAGCAGTAGATAACCCAGGCGGCGACGGCTGGCGCTGGTCACCGTCCGCCGGTAGGCGCGGAGCAGGTTGATCCAAGCCCAGACCATGATGATGGCGTAGTAACCGGTAAAGACCCAGGTGAGATAGGTGCGTTGCAGGTGTGGGGCGGGCTGGGTGTTCTGAATCAGTGGACCGACGAGCAGGTCTGAGGGGACAAGGACGAGGAAACCCGATGATACCAGATAAGCCAGGCGGACTGCCATGGCTCGCCTGCCGCGCGAAGGGCGACCGGTCGTTGCCAGAACTGCATCCGAGAAGTGCAGATAGGCGGCGGGTAGGAAGACGATTCCCGGCCATTGGAGGCGCAGCCAGAATTCGATGTCGCTGGCGGCTGCGCTGGCTGAGGCGATTGCATCGCCAACGAAGACGATCACCACACAGAGCAGGATAATGGCGAACGAGCGCGCCACCCGGTCCTTCAGGTTAAAGGTCAGGGCATACAACAGCAGGGAGAAAGCGGTGATGGCAATCCCGGCTGTAAGGAGCTGGTTGAAGGTGCGCAGGGTGGTAATCAGGGCGGTGTACATAAAATTACCAATAACGATTCTACAAAATTTTCAGGCGCAAATGCCAGATATCAGCAAAATCAGGGCAGGTTCCTTTGGCTGTTCTTTGAACGCGGTTTCTCGGAGGTCCTTTCTTAATCAACGGAGCGATTTGGCAAAAAATAAACCGATATCATGGTTGGCGTAGTAACGGTCATTGTACCCGCAGAAGGCGAAACCCAATTTTTCGGTCATCTTGATTGCCGGGTAGTTCTTGGGTTGCATTTCGAGCACGATGCGGCGAGTGCCATGTTGCTCTCCCCATTCCTGGGCAGCCAGGACCAGGGCGCTGCCAATGCCCTGGCGTCGCACCCGGCGCATAACGGCTAGGTCGCTCACCCAGGTGGTGACGGGGGCGATATCCAGCATCAGGCTGATGTAGCCTATCACCTCGGACTCGAGGACGGCTACCAGGAGACCAGAGCGGCGGGTCCAATCGTCTGCCAGGGTGTGGATTGGGCGCGGGTATTCCACCCGCACCGAGCGCGGCAGGTGTATCTCGCGAAAATTGACGGCAATTCGTTTTTCTTCGGTCTCAATCTCCATCTGCCAGACGTATTCACTGGAGTATGTGTGATCGATTGCCATCAAGACGGGTATATCGGTTGAGATTGCTGGACGGATTTGGATTTCGGGCATGGTCACTCGCTTGTATTATGGGGGTGTCTCGGGGTTGGTTACCCGGAGCTGGATGACGCAAGGCGGCATAGATTTTCCCTGGTTATCGGTAACGACCAGTGCCAGTTGGTGGTACCCTGGAGGAAGCAGGCTGGTATTCCATATCCCCAGGATTTCACCTCGCCGAATCTG
>JBBIPD010000255.1:0-4684 GCA_037443025.1 Chloroflexota bacterium | reverse complement strand
TAAACACTATCTTGGGCTGTGATGGAATAGAGATATAATCTTAGGTACTTCTGTGCAATCATAGGAGCATATATGACTGACCAACCAGTGTATAACCCTGCTGAAATTGAACCCAAATGGCAAGCGCGCTGGGAAGCCGATGGGCTTTATCATGCTGATATAAAACCCAAGAAACCAAAGCATTATGCCATCACCATTCTCCATTATCACTACGGAGACTTGCATATCGGTCATTGGTATGCGATGACCCCCTCGGATGCGCGAGCGCGTTTTATGCGCATGCGAGGCTATAACGTCATGTTTCCGATGGGATTTGATGCTTTTGGGCTTCCGGCAGAAAACGCTGCGATCAAGCGGGGTATTCATCCCAAAGAATGGACATACGCCAACATCGAGCTGATGCGCAAACAACTAAAGAGCATGGGGACGATGATTGATTGGCGCAGGGAAGCCATCTCATCCGACCCGAAGTATTATCGTTGGACGCAATGGTTTTTCACCCAGCTCCATAAAAACGGTCTTGCTTACCGGAAGATGGCGCCGGTGGATTGGTGCCCGAACTGTAATACCACCCTGGCGCGTGAGCAGGTCTGGGGGGAAGATCGCCATTGTGAGCGCTGCGGCACCCCGGTGATTAAGAAAGACCTTGAACAATGGTTCTTCCGAACCACCCAATACGCTGAGGAACTGCTGGATTTCTCTCATCTGGATTGGCCTGAGCGGGTGCGCATCTTGCAGACCAATTGGATTGGGCGCTCAGAAGGGGCGATTGTCACCTTCCGTACCGAACAGGGAGATGCCCTTGATGTGTTCACCACTCGACCGGATACCCTGTGGGGAGCTACCTTTATGGTCTTGGCGCCTGAACATCCTCTGGTTGAAAAAATCACCTCTAGCGAGCATAAAGACATTGTCCATGCCTATGTTCAACAAACGTTGCGCCAGAGTGATATCCAGCGGGAAACCGTGGAAAGAGAAAAAACCGGGGTTTTCACGGGTGGGTATGCGATTAATCCGGTAAATGGTGAACGCATTCCGGTTTGGATTGCCGATTATGTGCTGATGACCTACGGCACTGGCGCAATCATGGGCGTACCTGCTCATGACCAGCGCGATTTTGAATTTGCGCGCAAATTCGGAATTGAAGTGCTGGTAGTCATACAACCCCCGGAATTACCACCGCTCGATGGAGCCACAATGAGCGAAGCTGTACCGGCATATGGTACGATGGTGAATTCAGGGGTTTTATCCGGAACCCCTGGGGATATTGCTTTTGACCGAGCCATTGAGTACGTTGAAAGGATTGGGGCGGGACGACGGTCAGTTAATTACCGCTTGCGAGACTGGTTGATTTCTCGACAACGCTATTGGGGCGCGCCAATACCGATTGTGTACTGCGCCACCCATGGCGCGGTTGATGTTCCGGACGATCAATTGCCGGTGCTATTACCCGATGACGTCGAATGGTTGCCAACTGGCGAATCACCGCTCAAGCTACATCCCACCTGGAAACATACCACCTGCCCAATTTGCGGCGGTCCGGCGGAGCGGGAAACAGACACCATGGACACCTTTATGTGTTCCTCCTGGTATCACCTGCGTTACCTGAGTCCCGACTACGACAAATATCCATTTGACCCGGTGGAGTATGATTATTGGATGCCGGTAGACACATATACCGGAGGCATCGAACATGCCACAATGCACTTGATCTATACCCGGTTTTTCCATAAAGCCTGCCGGGATATGGGGATTGTCAAAGGTCCTGAGCCAATGCTCCAGCTCCGCAACCAGGGGATTGTCCTGGGTGAGGACTCGGAAAAAATGTCAAAAAGCCGGGGTAACGTGGTTGCTCCAGACCATCTGGTGAATCGTTATGGCGCCGACACAGTGCGGGCGTATTTGATGTTCTTTGCCCGCTGGGATATGGGAGGACCCTGGAACAGCAACGGGATTGAAGGTACCGCGCGCTGGGTGCGCCGTACCTGGAATTTAATCACCGAGCCGTACAATCCAGGTGCTCCCACCGAGGAGAGCGTCCGCAACCTGCGGCGTAAGGTGCATCAAACTTTGCGACGCGTGACGCGGGATTTTGAGACATTTGAGTTTAATACCATTGTCTCCAGCCTGATGGAATTGCTCAACGATATGTACAAAGCCAGAGAGATGGGAGTGGCGGGTACGCCAGCCTGGGATGAGGCGCTGGATATCTATCTAAGGATGATGGCGCCGGTCACGCCGCATATCGCTGAAGAATTATGGGCGTTCTTAGGAAAACCTTATTCAGTGCATACCCAGAGCTGGCCGGTTGTTGATGAGGTGGCTGCTGCGGATGAGATTATTACCCTGGTGGTCCAGGTGAATGGAAAAGTGCGCGACCGCATCCTGGTGCCCGCAGATATCAGTGATGATCGCGCCAAACAGGCTGCATTGGAAAGCCCAATCGTTCAAAAACACCTGAAAGGCGCTCCACCCCGCCATGTGATTCTCGTCCCGGGAAAGTTGGTTAATATTGTCACTTGAGCCTCAACCCACAGCATTGATTTAATTCCAAAACGCGTTCGAGTAGCTACCATGTTACGTTTTGAAGATTTGAACTGGATGGACGTTGAGAATTATTTGCAAAAGGACAACCGATTAATGCTGGTCATCGGCGCTTGTGAACAGCACGGTTATCTCAGCCTGCTCTCGGATGTAAAAATTCCCCTGGCGCTGGCAGAGGCGGCAAGTCATACAACCGGTGTGTTGGTGGCGCCTCCGCTCAACTTTGGTATTTCGCCTTATTTTTTGGAATATCCAGGCACGCTCAGTTTGCGATCCCACACGTTTTTGGATGTGATCGAGGATTTGATTCGTTCAGCGTACCGCCAGGGATTTCGACGGATACTGGTCTTGAACGGTCACGGCGGAAACGATGCCGCTCGCGCCCGCTTGTATGAACTGGTGGATAAATTTCCTGATTTACGTATCGCCTGGTATGCCTGGTGGTTATCCAATAGCATCCAGGAAATCGCGTTGAAATATGAAATAAAACCGGCTCACGCTAACTGGCTGGAAGCATTTGCTTTCACCCGAGTGGCTGAGCTGCCCGAAGGGAATAAAACCCCGCCAGTGATCCGGGGGTTATTAGGCGCAACCGAAGCACGTCAAGTCTATGGGGATGGGAGTTTTGGCGGGCAATATGAAGTTGATGGCGAAATCATGAACGAGATCTTTGAGGCTGCGCTGAAGGATATCCTCCAACTCCTGCGTTTTGATTAGCCGTGGCGAAGGGAAATCACATCGCTATCAATGATATTAATCCAAAAGGAAAAAGAAAATGGCTTCAAAACAAATTATCAAATCAGATAAAGCTCCAAAAGCAATCGGACCTTATAACGTTGCCAATCAATTTGCCGATTTGGTGTTCACGGCGGGGCAGTTGGGGCTGGACCCCATGACAATGGACCTTGTGCCGGGCGGGATTGAAGCAGAAACTCGCCAGGCTTTGACGAATATCAAGAATGTCCTCGAGGCGGCTGGATCTTCGCTGCAGAACGTCGTAAAAACCACCGTTTTCCTGAGAGATATGGGCGATTTTACAAAGATGAACGCAATTTATGCGGAATTCTTCCCGGATAACTTCCCGGCGCGAACCACGGTTCAGGTGGCTGCGCTGCCCAAGAACGGAGCTGTGGAGATTGAAGCCATCGCGGTGATCAGCTCTGCGTAGTTAGATAGCCGTTTCAACCCAATTACCCATTCAAGCTGTGCCAGAGCAGACCAATTCTATCCTTCCCATCCCTGTTCCCGAAGGGACACTCCCCCGGGTTACGGTTATCATCCCGTGTTACAATGAAGAAGCAACAATCGGGTTGTTATTAAGAGCGCTGGTAAAGCAGACGTATCCACATGAAAAAATGGAGATACTGGTCGCGGATGGGATGTCCACCGATAATACTCGTCAGGAAATTATCGCTTTTCAGCGCCAACACCCAGAGTTGCAAGTGAATATCGTGGATAATCCCAAGCGGAACATACCCGCAGGAGTCAATATCGCCATTCGCCAGGCGCAAGGCGAATATATCATCCGCCTGGATGCGCATTCCGAGCCTTATCCAGACTATATCGCGTTGTGTGTGTCAGCTCTGCAGGCGAAGAAGGGCGATAATGTCGGAGGGGTATGGGAGATCAAGCCCGGCGGGAATGGATGGTTCGCCCGTTCGATTGCATGCGCAGCCGCGCACCCGCTTGGGGTTGGCGATGCGCGCTATCGCCTGGGGGGGAAGGCGCAGGCTGTGGACACGGTGCCGTTTGGCTCATTTCATCGAGATTTATTCAAAAGAGTTGGTCTGTTTGACGAAACTCTCCTGACTAATGAGGATTATGAGTTCAATGTGAGGGTAAGAAATTCTGGCGGGGTGGTGTGGTTTGATCCAGCAATTCGATCGGTTTATTATGCCCGTTCCGATTTCAAATCTTTGATAAGACAATATTTCCGTTATGGCTACTGGAAAGGGAAGATGCTCAAGCGGTATCCCCAAACAATCCGCTGGCGCCAATTCTTACCGCCTGTATTTATACTGAGTTTGTTGACCTTGGGGCTGCTCACAATAATCACGCCAATCGCAGGCTGGTTATTGATGATCGAGATTGGAATTTATTTAGGTGGATTATTCGTCAGCGGGGTACTGCTGAGTGTAAA
>JBBIPD010000254.1:0-4704 GCA_037443025.1 Chloroflexota bacterium | reverse complement strand
CCTGATCAACACGATTGTCTTTGACCGGCTTGCTCATCTTCTCCCGCGCTGGAAGGTCTCCCCCCGGCAGTAGGGAGGGGCTTTCGGACGTTCTTCTTTGCTGTGCTTGACATCTGGCAGTTTTAGGACGACAACCGACATGGCAAGTTCCTGGAAGATGGCGGTGTGAGAACTACCATCTTCCCCGGAGCTTGCCATTATAGTCATAACCCACCGCTTATGTTCCAGTCGCTTTACCGAACCCGGATATAGACCCGAATCGTCCTGGTGATGGTGTTTATCACTCAGGCTGTACCGCTTTTTGTCACGCTGAGCGTGACCACAAAATCCTCAGCGCGGGTTATCCTGTGGTAGTACCCAAAAAAGGGTATGGAGCCGATGCTGAACAGCTTTTGGGCAAACTCACTGATGGGTATGCCCCGGTTCGTGGAAATCGGCGACACACTCTATCCAATTGCGGCTTGCTTATTAACGAAACATTTCTTGAGATATTGGGAGGTAACCAATGAATGGTACAAAATTCGTGTATAAAATTATGTCTGGTATCGTGGTCACGGCGATCCTGCTGTCCATGCTGCCGTACCGCCGACTGACTGCTCTGGCAGCTATCCCGGAGCAAGTCGCTACGCAGCCTGCTACGCCGTTGACCATCCCAGTCCCCTTACCTGGGGAGTCGCTAACCGCCACGGTGACTCTCAACCCTGCCAGTGGGCACATCACCCAGGCGATTACCGTCAGCGGGGAGACAAGCGTGACAGCGGCGCAGGTGCGCATTGCGTGGATCTACGGCGACGGCACGCAAACCCTCACCGCGGCAGTTGTGACAACCACCGGTAACAGCTACAATGCCCAAATCGGTGTTCCGACCGACGCACTGCCCGGACCCGCACAGCTCTGCGCCACCGTGACCGGCTCCGCCGACGCCAAATTCACCTGCGCCAACTTTACCGTCACCGATCCTCCCCCAGGGCGAGTGATAGGTCAGTTGCCCGCAGGAGCGATGCAAGCGTTGAGCGGGCGGGCGATTAGTGCCACTTTTCATCTCTTTGACCGCTCCGGTCAAAGTGTAGCCAGCGCAGCGGTTGAGCCTGATGGCTCCTTCCAAATCAACAGTGTTGCGCCAGGAACTTACCGCGCGGGCATCGAGGGGGAAATCAGCCGATTTGCCTATTTCAATGACGTCATCGTTAATCCTGGTATAACAGCGATAGCCTCTAAACCGGTCAACATCCCATTGGATTTTTATCTCGATGGCACTCTCTGTTTTGAAACAGCCGCTAAAGTGATCCATGTCTCGGGTATCCCCTCCCATCTCAACGATTTTGGGCTGGTTAGCCCAGAAGCCTGGAATTTTACCATTCCTGCACAGGGAATCAAACAAAAACCAAAGCCTTCAAATCCATATGATTTTGGTCTCTACGTCGCCGGTGTGTCCCTGCCGGTCAGTTTTGGTTCCTACCTGCAAACCACCGGCGGCGCGCAGGTGCAACGGGTGGACTACTACATTCGCATTGGCTCAGGAAACCCAATCCCAATCGGCTCGTCCAATACCAAGCCGTTTACCGTCTCCTTTGACGTAGGAACCCTCCCCCAGGGCAGGGTAAAGCTCTTAGTTGTGCCGGTGGTGGATGGAAGAGAGATGTGCGTCACCGAGCGGGTCATCCAGATGGTCGCTGATCCGATGAAGAACCCCATTTTTCAGCCTGGCGCCAGCACCGTGTGGGACGCCAACCAGCACGCTTATCTATTTTCCGGGATGATCCCCGATGTGGGCGGGTTTTTGCCGGCCATCTACGACACCCCCTCTCTGCCATTATTTGGTGTGTTCCAAAACCGCCTGAGCGCCGGGGTGTATGTGTCAGGGTGGTTAAGTCTGGATGGGCGCATCGCAGTGACGGTAATGGATGCTGAAGTCTATGCCAGGTTGATGAATATTGATGTAGTGAATCAGACGCAAGACCTCGTCCCGGGAGGCAAGAACCTGGGGCAGTGGATCGATCCGGATAAATTAAGCGAGGTGGCGGGCAAAATCCCACCTTATAGCTTAGCGAGTTTCAAGAAAGACCTAACCCTGTTCAGTGGACCAATCATCGCCGTGCCGCCCTGGGTTGTGGTGCGCGCCAGCATTTCCGTGGGCGTCGGCGGCGATCTGACCTTTAGCGGTGGGGTCTACCCCTTTGTTCCGACGGTTGAGCTGGCTTTGATACCATCCATTGAAGCCTGGTTAGGGTTTGGTCTGGCGGTGGATGTGATCTTCGGCATCGCCGGGGCGGAGGCTAAAGTCGAGCCGGGTATCGGCGTGGCGTTGCCACTGCTGATCAATCCCAGGGATGAGCGGCTGGTCTGGTTTGACGATCCCTGCCTGTCCATCTTCGTCCGCCTGATCATCCAAGGACGGTTCCTGTTCTTTACCTTTGGCATCCTGGATGAAGAAATCGTCCGGGAGAAAATACCTTCCGGTTGCAATCCATACCAGACGCTCGCCCAATGGCAAACAACCGCTGGCAGCCTGACCTCTCCCGCAGTCGTGGAGTCCCCCTCTATCGCTGTAGACCCGACTGGGCGCATGCTCATGGCGTATGTCGAAGACCCCGGCGGTGATGTGCCCTCCCCACGCGTCATGGCGCGTTTCAAACCTGCCGGGAGCGATGTTTGGGATGCTCCCCAGGCGCTCACCGATGGTTTAACAAGTGTCAGCGACCCGGTAGTCGCCTTTGCAGGTCCGAGCAATACGCCCATCGTAGTCTGGACTCAGAACACGCTACCCAGCAGCACGCCCCCCAGTACCGACCTGGGCGAAGTGCTCAACCACCAGGAAATCTATGCCAGCAGTTGGGACGCCTCTGGCTGGCTACCACCAACCAGACTGACCAACGATTTATTAGGCGACGGGCGCCCTGCCCTGGCAGGCGACACCCAGGGCGCCACGCTGGCATGGACGCGCGACACCGATGGCAATCTCGCCACCCGCACGGACCAGCGTATCGCTGTGCAAGAGTGGACACCTTTGCCCGGCAGCATGGACGGGACCTGGGGTCCCATGGAAGTGCTCAGCGCCAGCCCGACGGGGGGTATCAACTCGCAGGTCAGCGCGGCAAGAATCTATTCCCATGATCCCCCAATCAGCCGTCGCATCCTGGTGTGGACCTTCGACGCAGACGGAGACCCGAACACAAACGCTGACCGCCGTCTGGCAGTGGCGACCTATGCAGCCGGGGGCTGGAACACATCCCTCACCCCTGACGTCACCGCCCGGGCTGATTCGCCGAGCGTCTCGCTCAGTCTGAGCAACCCCGATCAGGCGACCCTGGCGTTCCTGGTGCGCGGTAAAGACGAAGATGGGCAGACAGACACCGGCATGCTGAGCAACCAGGCGAAACTATGGACGGCGCAATACCAGTTTGGTGATGGTTCAGTGACCAACGTCATGCCAGTGCTGACAGAGCAAGGATCTCCTGTTCGCGCTGAAGCGCCGCGGCTGAGCAGTACGCTCAGCGGCGAAACCTTGCTGACCTTCCGCCAGTTCGGTGAAGCTGGCAGCAGCCTGGGTTTGGGGCAGACCTCGCTGTCGCGCCTGAATACCATCAGTATGGCTTTTAGCCCTCCCCTGATGCTCACCGACGAGGCGCGCCAGAACTGGCAGGCAGCCCTGGCGATCAATCCAGTCAATAACCAGTTATCCATCGTCAAGATCGGTCGCCCTCCCATCCTGCCAGTTAATTTCAATGCTGCACCATTGCTTGCACGCCTGGAAGCCCAGTCGCTAGAACGTTTCAACTGGCAAGATTTAAGCCCGGACATCAGCAGCGAGGACACGCTGGATGTGATCACGCTCCCGCCCGATGCCGATCCGGCTCTAGACCCGGCTTTGCAGCTCTCGCAGGTGCACGCCAACCCAGGCAGCAGCGTCATCATCACAGCCACCGTTCGCAACCTGGGGCGCAACCCAACCGGCAACCTGCTGGTCAATTTCTTCAGCGGAGAACCGGGGAACGGCACACTGATTGATGCCGCGACGGTGAATTCACTGGATTTCAACGCCTCTCAGCAGGTCTCGATCCAGGTGACCGCCAGCAGTGGAAAACAGCCCTTGTATGCCCAGGTGGTCTCCGCCGGCGAAAACAGCAATCAGCAAAACGATATTGCCACCGGCGACCTGGGCGAGATGCCGGCTCCCTTCGCCCTGGGGGTCATCGAAAGCCCCGTTTACGAAGTCTCGCTCGCCGTCAAGTGGCAGCCGCTGGACCTGCCAGGCATCGCCGGATACCGGGTGCTGCGCAGCACTCAACCCGGTGGACCCTATGAGCTGGTCGGCGAGACCACTGAACCAACCTTCAACGATATGCCAGTGGCACGGGGTCAGCGTTACTATTATGTGGTCCAATCGTTCGATGGGAACGGCGTCTTATCTAATATCAGCAACGAGGTCAATGGTGAACTACCTTACATAACCATCTACCTGCCGGTAGTGCAAAATTGACCCGGTGATCTAGGTGGATTTCACGGGAACGCTGCCCATGAATCCGGGACGATACGGGTAATACCCGTCTCAATCAATCGCTGGGTGGTTCGCCAGATAATCGGGTAAGAGGGCGAACCACCCAGCCTCATTTGTAAGAGAAAAATATTGCATGGTTGGTAGGATCAGCCCACTGGCTCGATTGGATTTATCCCGCTGACCAACACATCCTTGCGGCGCTTCGA
>JBBIPD010000253.1:0-4711 GCA_037443025.1 Chloroflexota bacterium | reverse complement strand
AGATATGGCTTCTGCCTCCAGCCAGCGGAGGTCTCATAATTATGTTATGAGTAGCCGGTCTTTGGCGAAGCAGTCCCTGCACCAGATCGGATAGGATTGCTTCAGTCGCTGCGCTCCTTCGCAATGACATGGCTGGTTGGTCACTCCGCCAGCCACTCGACGCCCACGTTTGCCAGGCTGGCGCGGGTGGGGATGCCGTCGGGCGTCCAGCCCAGGAGGTGGTAATACAGGTCGAGGGCGGCTTCGAACTCTTGCTCATCAATCGCTATACCGGCGGTAGGTCCCTCGCCCTGGAGCGGGATGAAGAACTTCGCCGGCAGGCGGTCGTCCACCCGGCTGAAGCCCTCGCGGGCGTTGAACCAGCGCAGCATGTTCAGGCGGCGCTCGCCCACCTTCATCAGCTCATACAGGCTGACCTGCCAGCCGGTGACGGCGCGCACCAGCTCCACCATCTCCGTGGGACCGTACAGCGTCCACGCCGGACCCCAGACGAACTGGCACAGCTCCAGCGTGTCCAGGATGCTGTAGAAGATGTGGGTATAGGCGGCAAAGCGCACCTTCTCTGCCCCCAGGGAGCCGTAGGGCGGCGGGTCTTTCAGGTCCAGCTCTGCCAGGCGGGTCAGGTAGAGCGGGGAGGTGTCCTCCTCGTACATCGGGTCGTGCTCGCTGGACTGGTGGTCAGCGCCGAAGGGGTTGACGGCGTAGATTAGCGCCAGGGATTTCTTCGCCTGGGGCATGTGGGCGGGCGCTTCCTGGTTCTTCACCGTAATCAGGCACGCCTCAGCCCCGTTGCCCCAGAGTTGAGCAGCCCGCGCCGAGCCTTGCGCCAGCGCCTTGCCCAGCGCTCCCCGGTTGTGGACAATCTGCTCCAAAGCCGCCAGCATGGCGTTTGCATCCCCAAAGCGCAGCTCCAGTCCGTCGGTCTCCTTCAAGCCGATGATGCCTTTCTCGAAGCACTCCATGGCGAAGGCGATGGTCGCCCCGCAGGAGATGGTATCCACCCCATACATGTTGCAAATCTGGTTAGCCTGGGCGATGGCAGCCAGGTCGCTCACGCCGCAGTAAGAGCCGAAGGTGGAGAGGGTCTCGTATTCCGGACCGCCATAGAGCGGGTCTGCCGTGTGGGCGCCCTGGGTGATTTCCACCACCCGCTTGCAGCGCACGGCGCAGGCGTAGCAGGTATCCCGCTCCTTGAGGATGGTCTCGGTCATGCGCTCCCCGCTGATGTCCTCGGCGTGGGCGAACTGCCCCTGGTTGTAGTTGAAAGTGGGCAGGGTGCCCATCATGTTCTGGGGCATGACCACGCTGGCGGTGCCGTGCTGATACAAGCCTTCCACATCGGGGTTCTCGTGCACGTCTTTGGCGCCCTGCTTGCTCAGGGCTGCCAGGGCTTTCGGGTCTGCCACGGGCAGCGGTCCTTTGCCCTTGACCAGGATGGCTTTGAGCTGCTTGCTTGCCATCACCAGACCCATGCCGGTGCGCCCGTTGTTGCGGTTTGCCATGGAGACCAGGCTGGAGAAAAGCACCCCATTCTCCGCCGCCGGACCATACTGAAGCACCTCGGCTTTTGGCTCGCCCACCTCCTGGCGCAGCAGGGCGTCCACCTCGCCGGTGGGTTTGCCCGTCAGGTGGGAGGCGTCGTGCAGGGACGCCTCGCCGTTGATGAGGCTGAGATAGACCGGCTTGGGCGAGCGCCCTTTAATCACGATGCCGTCGAAACCGGCGAATTTCAGCTCCGCCGGGAAGAAGCCCCCGGACTGCGAATCGCCGATGGCGCCGCTGACCGGCGAGCGGGCGTTGACGTTCACCCGGCTCTGCCCGGAGATAGGCGCGCCGGTGGTGACGCCGGTCATCACCGTCAGCACCGCCTCGGGCGCCAGGGCGTCGGTGCCGGGGGGCATCTCGCGCAGGATGTAGTACATGCCCATGGCGCTGCCGCCCATGTACTTGCGGTAGAACGCCTCCGGCGGCTCTTCGATTTCCAGCTTGCCGTGGGTCAGGTCCACATGCAGGATTTTTCCAGTGTAGCCAAATGGCATGATGACCTCCGCGGGATTGCGCTTTGCAACCGGGTGCTATCCCGGCAGGGTATAGGTTAATTATAGCGCAGGGAGGGGGAGCGCCAGCCGCGAATGACGCACGAATACACGAATAGCGTCCGGGCGCATTCGGGTATTCGTGACCAAAGGTGAACAAGTTAATATCGGTATAATTTTCCCACCGAGCCCCGGACTAATACCGGAAATTCCTTCTGTTGAAAGTCCCTTGACTTTACCTGATCCCGGGGTGTCAACCCAAGAACGGGAGAAATTGTAAGTACAGTTTTGGAGGAAGATACAATGGTGCATAGAGTCTGGGGCGGACAAGCAAAACAATCTGGGAAATGGTTTACACCTGGACTTCCAATAGACCAGGAATCTGCACGCCAAGGATTATCCTTGCCCGCTGTTAACACTGCAGAGTATGCTACTGAAGTTAGTATTCATTCTGGGACGAGAATCCAAACAAGTGTTTCTAATAAGGCTTTTGTCTAATCGGGTGGATGGACACAGATAGAATTATTGAATGAAACACACTTAAATTTTGGTGATACCATACCTCTCCCATCTCGGAACCAAAATGTTGAAAAGAGGTGAGTATTATGAGAAGCTATGATCTTGTAAAAAAGACTCTGTTCATCAAGGATAAATCCACAGGAGAAGTCGTCTGGCAAGGGCGACCATTTGGATGCTCAGTCGAGAAAATTATGCCTCTCCCAGGACAGCCGAATTGTATCGTCTTAATTGATCACTATGAGTTCTCTCAGAGTGAATACCGTCATTTGAGTAATCTGATTAACATCTCCCCGGAGGGCGAAATAATTTGGACAGCACAGCTTCCTCAAACGAAAGACAGCTTTGTTGATTTCGACTGGGAAGACAATATATTATTTGCCAACTCGTGGAGTGGTTTTAGAGTCAGGATCGATCTTGAGACCGGCAGGATAATGAATCGAACATTCACATTCAGCGATTCTTCGAAGTGTTTTTGATCCGCTTTTCGACGGATTGGATCCATTTATCCAATGATTTCGGGTCATTGACGCGGTCCTGCCACTTCTCACCCTTCTTCACCGCGGCAGCCATAGCCTCATATACTGCCTTTGGGTGGGCTTCGATCTGCCTGATCCATGGAGGTAGGATAAATTTGGGCGTACGCAACACCCACCAAATACCAATTCCCAGGACAAAGAATTCGGCGACGCGGATGCCCGTCAGCAGGGTTTCACCACTCAGGTATTTCTCGACCACTGCCAGGAAAAACAAGATTCCAAGGGGCAGATAGGCAAAAGTTAGCCTCTTTGAAGTCCAATACCATCGCTTGTATCTGCCGCTAATCCCGGCAATACTGACGGCTAGAAAGATAAAGCCCAATACAAGCAGAAAATACGGAGATTCAAGCAACTGCATATTTTTTCATCTATCCTGTAGGTTCATTTTACTGATTCAGAAGATCCGAGAGAATTTTTACGCTGCCGACGCCAGCATCTCTTGCAATTGCAGCTAATTTTCGAAAAGATGTGCTATCTCGCTGAAGCACCGTTTCAACCAGCATGCCAAGGTTGACTCCAGTAATTACTTCGACCTGATCGTTTCGGGTGGCGACACGTGTACTGATATTGAACGGACTTGCCCCAAATAAGTCTACCAGGATGAGTATCCCTTGTCCAGCGGAGCGGTCCTGTACCGCCGTTTCCACCCTGCTTTCTAGCTCGTCGATGGAGTCATCCTCATCCAGCCGAATGGCAACAACGTCCGGCTGTGGTCCCGTGATCATCTCCATTGCCTGAATTAAACCATCCGCCAGTCCTCCATGGCATACAATAACGAATTTTGTCATGTGACCTCTTCTTTCCAATCCCTTTCGGTTGAATTATGAGTTTGCACCTCAAGATAGATATTGGAACACTTGGCGACCGGCGACGAACGCAGCTAGAACACGAACATCATCATCAATCAGGATCACATCTGCATCGTAACCGGGAGCCAGGCTGCCTTTGGTGGATAAATTCAGGCTTTCGGCAACCGTTCGGCTGGCTATTTGAACAGCCTGATCCAGGGAAAGCCCCAAAAATTTGACTGCGTTAGCCACTGCCCGATTCATAGTCAGGGTGCTGCCGGCTAGAACGCCAGATTCTAACTGGGCGGAGCCGTCCTTGACGATAATCTTGCGGTTTCCAGGACGGATGTACTCGCCGTCTCCTAGTCCGGCGGCTTGGGTTGCATCTGTAATCAGTATGATGCGATTCAATCCTTTAGCCCGCAAAGCAAGACGGGCGGCTGCAGGATGAACGTGGATTCCATCTAGGATAAGTTCGACGAAGATGCTTTCCAGGTCAAATGTTGCGCCCACTATACCCGGCTCTCGATGATGAAAAGCTGCCATGCCATTATATAGATGGGCAACCCGGCTCAACCCTACCTGGCTGGCTTTGACCATCTCCTCGTAACCCGCATTTGTGTGACCAGCGCTGACAGCTATTCCTTCGCCGATCAGGTACCGGATCAAATCCATTGCCCCGGCGAGTTCGGGAGCCAGTGTCACTAGCCGGATCGCGCCCCCGCCGGCTACAATCAGGCGCTGCATTTCCACTCGATCTGGCAGGCGAATCGAATCCAAAGATTGGGCGCCGCGTTTATCCGGGTTGAGGTACGGACCTTCCAGATGCAGT
>JBBIPD010000252.1:0-4735 GCA_037443025.1 Chloroflexota bacterium | reverse complement strand
GTAAGGGCAGTGTTGCAGTTTTTGTTGTTGATATGTCCAGCCCAATCCCCCCGCCGCCGCAGATAGCACAGGCAGGGTAGGGGAATCCTCAAGAATATTGTACAAATCTAAAACCTGCCAATTCGGGACGTCTGATTCGGTCAACCGAGATAAAAGGGCGCCGAGAAAAGCGGGCAAATCTTCACGGCGGCAGATGACATCCAGGTAATCCGAGATTTCGATGCTGCCCAGGAACAGCAGAGCGTTCTCTCCCTCTCGATTTTGGGTGAAAAACAGGGGAGCCGCTCCAACCAAACTCCCGTCCTCTCCACGGGCTGTCACCAGGCACAACTCGCCCCGACTCCATTCGCCCCCGCCCAGCGTGTCCCACCAGGCGCGTAAATACTCGTGACGCAAAAACGGCACGTGACTTGCACTGTGTTCCAGCAAATGATTCCACTCAGAAGCCAACGCCTCGAATTGATCGGTGTTCTGTACGATATCCAGTTGCATACACGCTCCATGTCAATAGCGGACCTGGAACCCCTTTTTACATCCATCCCGGGTCGCCCATTAATCCTAATCCAGCATTTTACCAGTATAATGTCTCATAAGCAGACCTGCTTTACCGCCAACCCATCCTTTACGATTAGATGCTCTTGAACCCTGTTTGGTAAAGAAGTTATGGACAAACTGGACCTGAACATCCTCCCTATGGCTCGTCACCGGGGGCAAGACCTGACCGAGCTGCCGGGCTTATTCATTGCCACGCCCCCTCGCCGTCCTGCGCGCGGTCGCCAGTCGGACAAACTGATCCTTTTCCTGAGCCTGGCGGGCAACGATCCCATGCCTGCCGACCAGCAAAAACAATTACTGGAGCGGCTGGGGCAAACCTACTACCGCACCCCTGGCTCAACCACCGCCGCCCAAAGGTCGGTCGCCGAGGCGCTCAATCAACATTTAATGGAGCGAAACCAGCGCAACGCCAGCAGTGGGCGGCAGGGGATTGGGCTCCTGGGAATCATCACCCTGCGCAACGATTCGCTTTATCTGGCTCAATCCGGGATGATGCACGCCTTCCTTATCTCTGCCGGCGGCGCAAGGCATATATTTGAACCTCAAATTGCCGGGCGCGGGCTTGGTATGGCAAAAGACGTTCAGATTCATTACACACAGGCGAGCTTACAGGCGAATTCGACCCTGATTCTGAGCCCCGAACCGCCGCCCGCCTGGAACGCGGCGGCTCTGGGCAGCCTGTATGGGCAGAGCGTTGAAACCCTGCGCCGCTCCTTGATGAGCCAGGCGGGGCAGAATCTAAATGCGCTCCTCCTTCAGCTCAAAACCGGCGCCGGGAAAACGTTCCTGCTCAAACCGAAGTCTACCCAGACAGTCTCTCAATCTTTTCCCCAACCCGCCCCAGAACCTGAACCCCTGGCGCAGACCTCACTGGAGGCGCAAACCTTTGCCATCCCTCGGGTTTCGTATCCGCCCGAATCCATGCACGCAGCGCCAGAGTCCGACTTACGCCGGGAAGCTGTTTCTGAAATAAGCCGAGAGTTTGAACCTTACCCCTCCACGCTTCAGACGCCTGATGCGCTCAAACCGGCAGAGCAGGAGCCGTCTCCAGCGATCAGGCAGCGTCGCGGTCACCGCCCGGAACGCAGTCGTCCTACGGTTTCTTCCGAATCGGCGTTTTCCAGAGGGCTTGCCCGGTTCGGACTGGGCGTCGGCAATTTCTTCGCCCGCCTGTTGCCCGGCGAGGATTTATTCACCCTTCCATCCTCGGTCATGTTTTTCGTCGCGGTTGCGGTGCCTGTGGTGGTCGTTGCCATCGCGGCTGGGGTCTATTTTCAGCGTGGGCGCGCCAGTCAATACCATGCATATTACGCCCAGGCATTGCAGGCAGCCGGGTACGCTCGCTTGCAGAATGAACCTGACCAAAAGCTGGCTGCCTGGCAGAACGTTCTGAACTATCTGGAGCAAGCTGAAGCGCACCAGGTGACAACTGAAACCCAGGCTTTGCGGGCAGAGGCGAAACGAGTGTTCGATGAACTGAATCTGGTTACCCGGTTGGACTATCAACCCGCCCTCACCAGCCAACTGCCTGATAGCGCCTCCATCACCCACATGTTTGCCACCGAAAGCGAGCTATACCTGTTCAACGCAGAGGCGGGGAATGTCGTCCGCGCCTTCGTGACCAATAACGGCTACCAGGTCGACTCGCTCTTCCAATGCGCGGGGGGATTCCCAGCCGGGCAAACCTCGCAGTTGATTGATATCGCCCCAGCTCAGATTAACAACCCCAACAAAGCGACTGTACTGGCGCTCGATGCGAGCACAAACCTGCTCCAATGTATCCCTGGGGAACCGCCAATTTTCACTCCCCTGGCGCCTCCCACACAAGGTTGGGGAAAACCCACTGCCATCACCAGCGATCTGGGCAGCCTGTTTGTCCTCGACGCGCCAAAGAACACGGTATGGGCGTATTGGAACGGTCAATACACCACACCGCCAGAACCGTTCTTTTTTGCCGAGTTCCCCTTGGAAGACATCGTTGACCTGGCAGTGGACAAGAACGATCTGTACCTGTTGCACCAGGATGGGCACACCACGCTCTGCACCTACAGCGAGATTTCGGTCTCCCCCTCACGCTGCACAGAGCCATTGCCCTATACCGATTCTCGACCCGGTCGGGAGGGTCAGGCGATGGAGATTCAACCGGCTTTCAGCCAGCTCGTTGCCACCCAACCGCCAGACCCGTCGCTGTATTACCTGCAGCCTGATGCGCGGGCGATATATCGCTTCAGCTTGCGTCTGCTGACTTATTATGGACAGTTCCGCCCTGAAGAAAGAGCCGCCATTGGTTCAGCGATCTCGCCTAAACCCGCCACCGCTTTCACATTGAGACCCGACGGACGAGTCGCATTTCTGAGCATCGGCAACCAGGTACTCTATGCTGCCATACCCTGAAAGCGCGGGAACGGGGGTTATTTTTGAGGCGTATTGGTTGCCCAGGGGGTGAGGGTGGCGAAATAGGTTGGAGGCGGCGTCCTGGTGGGAGCATCTTGAGGCATTCTCGTCCTGTTTATAGAGGGCAATCCTGTCGTCGGAGAAAGGCGTAAATCAGGCGTCTCTGCCGGATTGTAACCCGGCGCGACCGGGAAAAGGGTCGCCGGGGGGCGTTGGGGTGTGGAGGTCAACTCACCCCGGACGGGTTCGCTTCTCAGCAGATACCAGAGCAACCCGCTAAACGAGACAATCCCGAAAGTCAAAATCACCACAAGGCATGCCAGCCCCAGGCGTTTGACAAATGAGAGCCTCGCCCTTTTGGCAGCCTGGTCTTGGGCGGTCGGCACACTTAAAACGACCACGGTCGTGTTATCGTGCCCGCCGCGGCGGTTGGCTATATTGATCAGCTCCTGCACACCCGCCTTGTAACCGAATTGATTAACTACCGCCAATATCTCTTCATCGCTGACCAGGTCGGTCAATCCATCGGTGCACAGGAGGAGGACATCCCCCGGAAAGAGGCGCATCCCCTGATTTTGTTCAGCCGCCCGGTCGCTTTCTCCAGGATACAATCGGAGACGGATATCTGGCGCTACCTCTTGTTTAGAACCCAGATAACGGCGGATGACATGCGCGTTGGGGTGAAAACGCGATTGACCACTATCCAAAATACCTTTATCAATGGCTTCTTGTATCCAGGTATGGTCAGTGGAGAGGCGGATAATCCGCCCACCCCGAATCAGGTAAATCCGCGAATCGCCGACATAAGCCGCATACAGGCGATCCCCGATCACCCAGGCGCAAGCGCAGGTTGTGCCCATGCCCCGCTGCGCCTGATCGCCCTGAGCGGCTGCACTGATGACCTTGCTGGCATTGACAATCGCTTGCTGTAGAGTCTGAATCGGATGGACCGCATCGCTCTGGGCAATCGTCTCAGAGATCACCTCAACGGCAAGTTCAGCGGCAATCTCGCCCGCGCGGTGTCCTCCGATACCATCGGCTACCACTCCCAACACCGATGGAATCCGGACATCCCCCTCCAACTGGAACGCCGCCACCCCATACCGGTCTTCATTGTTCTTGCCGCGCAGCCCGGCGTGGCTGGCAGCAGCGATATTCAGGTGGGCGCGCTCGACTCGAATCACCCCTCAAACCTCTGCCGTATCACCACAGGTTTAGGGGCTGACTTGGGCTGCCTTAACCTGAACAAAAAACCCGCACGACCGAAATAGATCAGGTCGCCATGATTCAAGCAAACCCCTTCACCCTCCACCAGACGATGATTCACCCATGTCCCGGCAACCGAACCCTCATCGAATAAGACAAAATCCCCATCTGCATTCCTCACCAGGCGGGCGTGCAATCCCTCCACCGTGGGATCATCAATCACCAAAACAGCCTGGTTCCTGTCCTTACCCAGGGTAATCTCGTCTGTGTCAATTGAGATGGGATTGTTGGAACGTGTCTCTTCCGAAGCCGAGATTGGCACCAGAAAGGCGTAAGGCTGAGACGCCAGCCGGCGTTGCGGCCAATGCAGACGGCTCACCCAACCGGAAAACCTGCGCCCATCCAACTCATTGACCAGTCGCCCCTCCCCGGTCGAGGCGGTCGGTCGTGGGCGGAGAGCCCTATCCTTGCGACGAACGTTCCGAAATCCCGCCGGAACGCGCAGCGCTTTAGGGCGTATTTTGCCGCTCAAGATTAAAATCAACAACGCCACCGCCGCTCCCAAAACCACCCGCAACCC
>JBBIPD010000251.1:0-4743 GCA_037443025.1 Chloroflexota bacterium | reverse complement strand
GATGAGCCATGGGCATACCGTTGTTTTTGTCTTTGATGAGCTTCGATAAGGAATTTAACCATGCATTCACCTGATGAACCATACACCCATCGTCAGGGTGTGGTGTATATGAAAACGCTGGGGCATTATCTGGTGCGCGATGGCGAATGTGAAATCACCTGCGCCATCTCCCCCCGGCTGCGAAAAAGGCTGATTTATCCCACCGCCGACCCAAGCTCTTTGAGACCTGTGGTGCGCGGTGTGGCGGAGATTGACGAAGTTGATCCGGTGGCTATCGGCGACCAGGTCGGCTACCTGGATACTCAGGACGGGGCTGGGCTGATTGTAGAAGTGTTGCCCCGTCGCAACTGGCTTGCGCGTCGAGCAGCGGGGAGCAAACCCTTGGAGCAGGTAATTGTTGCCAATCTGGACTATGTGGTGCCGGTCTTCGCTGCTGCTCAACCAACGCCCAAATGGAATTTGCTAGACCGCTACCTGGCATCGGCGGAGTCGTTGGGGCTGGACTCGTTGGTGTGCATCACCAAGATTGATCTGTCGCATAATGGGTGGGATTTGCAGGCTGAGGTGGAGACATATCGCCAGGCTGGTTACAGAGTGGTTCTCACCAGCGCAGAAACCGGCGAGGGTGTTGGAGAACTCAAGTCCATTCTCCAGGGAAAAGTGGCAGTACTGGTGGGAAAATCTGGGGTGGGGAAAACCTCTCTCCTCAATGCCATGCAACCCAATCTGGGGTTGCGCGTCAAACAAATCAGCCAGGCGACCGGAAAAGGGCGTCATACCACATCCAATCTGGCGATGTTCCCCCTGGATATGGGAGGGTATGTTGTGGATACGCCTGGAATGCGCGAGTTCGGCTTATGGCAGGTGGAAGAGTTTGACCTGGCGCAGCTTTTTCCCGAAATGCGAATCTATCTGGGGCGGTGTCGCTTTGGGTTGGACTGCCGCCACGATAGGGAGCCGGGTTGCGCCATCCGAGAGGCGGTTCAACGCGGCAAGATCAGCCTGCGCCGTTATAACAGTATGTTGAAGCTGAGCCAGGACTGAGATTCTCAGCCGGACCTCGAAGGAGCAAATTGAGTTTGAAGTGAGTTATACTTATCCAAAAGGATGATATGCGCAGATTGATCATCGCCTTGTTGCTTGGCGGGTTGGTGATGGGTATCCTGGCTCCTTCAGCCAGGACAACCCACGCCTCATCAGGCGCAGCCCGCCTTGCCAGCGCCTCGGAAGTGATTCAACTCGTCAACCAGCTTCGTGCAGCAAATGGGTTGGCGCCATACCGCGTCGATCGCGCCTTGATGGCAGCCGCCCAGGCGCATAGCGAATACCAGGCTGCCAACGGTATCACCTCACACAGCGGCAAAGGCGGCAGCCGACCCCGCGATCGCGCCGTGGCTTACGGGTACGGCGGCGGGGCGGCTGTGTACGTTTCTGAGAATATCGCCACTGGCACCAATCTCTCCGCCAGTCAAGCGGTGGGTTGGTGGCAAGGGGATAATCTGCACCTGACGACGATGATTTCGTCGAAATATACCGATGTTGGGGCGGGGGTGGCGGAAGCAGACGGCGTTGTCTATTACACCCTGGATGTCGGCTATGTCGCCGGGCAAGAAGGTCAGCCTCCGCAATCTCCGGCAACCCCCAGCGACTCCTCAGGAGGGGGTTCGGGGAACGTTCCCGCCCCGCAAGGTACGCCAGTTGCGGCGGTATTTCCCATTCAGGTAGCCACCCCTCGTCCCGACGGTTCGATCATCCATGAAGTTCAGCCAGGTCAGGCGTTGTGGAATATCGCTGCAGTGTATGAGGTCGGGCTGTCCTACCTGATGTTGCTCAATAATCTAAGCGAAAACGCCTTGATCTATCCTGGCGATAAACTGTTGATTCGTCCACCCGACCCGACGCCTGTCCCCCAGGTCAGCCCCACACCCCTGGCTGTCACTCCAGAAGGAACGTTCAACTCGCCGGAGGCGTCCTCAAGGATTCAGGATCGAAAGGCAGCCACCCCTCAATTTCAGCCCCAAACAAAACTCGAGTCGCAAACGCCCACACCGAAGGTTATCTCCCAGGCTGCTGACCCTCCAGCCGCGGTGGAGGAGAAGTCACCATCTAACCCTCAAGCCCTCGTCGATCCATCTCGAAAAAGGTTTGACCCGATTTTGATTTTGATTGGAGGGTTGGTGGTTTTGGGGACCAGCCTGCTGATATTCGGCAGTCTGCTGGGGCGTCGAAGGTGAGTCCATCAACTGTCATGCAGGTTGTCCGTGTTTTCAGGGGGAGAGTCTGGGGTTGTGGGCGATATAAAAAGATTACCGGACGTGGGGGGGGCACGCCCGGCAATCTAAGGAGGTCCACCGGATGCAGGTCAACACGGGGGGGACGTGCTGCGTGCATTGACCGGGGAAGGACACCTGGTTTACCAGTAAAAAGGGAGGGCAGGTGTCTACAACATAAAATATACCCTAAAACAACCTCGGTTGCATTAATATTAGATTAGAATTGTCTAAATAGTCAGAATATAGCCTGACTACCTCAGTCCCCGCTTATCCTTTGATTCAAAAATCTCGAGCCATTCTTCCACTTCTGCTGGATTTAAGGGGGTTTCGCTGGATTTGGCGGGTTCGCCGCCCTCTTTCGGGGAAAGGGTGTTCCTGAGCAATGTGGCGAATTCCTCAGAGGAGAGGTGATTTGCTCCTGCGCGGCGCGCCGCCTCCCGCACGCTCAAATCGGAGCTGACAACAGTCCAGTTGCGCGCCGAACGTCCCATCTTGCGCAACCGCATTGCGATCGCCTGATCGGCGGTTTGTCCGGCGCGAACAAAATAGGCAGTGACAATCCCCAGGCGGCGCTGCCCCGCCTGCCCTTGAGCAGCCCGGTCGAAATACACCTCCACCTTTTTGCGGTTCAAGCGGCAGAATTCTTGCAACAACTCCACCAGGCGATGTTCATCGTCAATCGCATCCAGGCGCAGACCGGGTATCTTGGGAATCAGATTGTGACCGTCTATCAGGTAGGGCATGGGTTACATTTTATTTTCCCGGAGGGAATTCGTCAATGCGGGATTGTGCCATTTCTGAGAATGTGCTATGATTTTCAAGGGAGCGCTGCCTTATGAACCAATGGAAACGCCTGATTTATTACTTGCTGATCAATGTTCTGGTATCCGCTTGCACTGTGATCGTTGTGCTGAGCCTGTGGGAGCGCAGGTTTGCCCCTGCCGCCCCGTTGATAACACCCACCGAGGCTGGGTCGGCGGCGTTGTTGGGGACGCCTTCTGAAATCCTCGGAAGCGGTACGCCGCAACCGATTGCTCAAACCACCCCGACCCCTACCTCTGGACCAGATTTGTTAAAAAACGTCCAGGAATATCAGGTTCAATTTGGCGACACCCTGGGGGATATTGCGGCGAGATTTGATGTGGAGATTGCAGATTTATTGCGCGTCAATCAAATCAATGATCCCAACTCGCTCTCGGTGGGCATGGTGATTTACATCCCCCTGCCTCCCGAAAAAATCCCGACAGACACCCCGACCATCACGCCCACGCCTAACTTGGCATTGACCGCCACCCTCTCCGGCTCCTTGCCGGAAGCCAGGGTGGTGATCAACAGCGTAATTGGCGCGGGAGATTTGGCTTCGGAGCATGTATTTCTGACCCGTACCGGCTTTGGCGAGCTGGATCTGACCGGCTGGCAATTGCGCGATCAAAACGGGAACGTCTTCACTTTTCCCCAGTTAGCCCTGTTTGAGAGCGGAGCCGTCAATGTGTGGACAACCACCGGCACGCCCTCTGTGGTTGACCTCTATTGGGGTTTGCAAAGCCCGATTTGGTCCTCGGGTGAAACGGTTGTGTTGGTGGATAGCCAGGGAAAAGAGCGCGCCAGATATGTCGTTCCTTAGACGCCGATAATGGATATTGACGAGCAAATCCGCCGGGCGATGGAAGAAGGACAGTTCGAGAATTTACCCGGCGCAGGAAAACCACTACACCTGGACGAAAATCCTTTCGAGGATCCGAGCTGGCGACTGGCGCATCACCTTTTGCGCAGCAGCGGCTTCAGTCTGCCCTGGATCGAGCGGCGGCGCGAAATCGAAGCCGAACCGGAGACGACTCTCTCAACCCTGCGCGCTGCCTGCGCCGAATGGGGAGCAGGGAGGGCGAGAGGAGACTCCGCTTTCCGCGTGGAGAATGCGTGGCAACAGGCGGTGGCTTCGTTCCGCCAGCGGATTGCGGACTTGAACAGACAAATCCTCAGCTACAATCTGGAAGCCCCCTCGATTTATTTCCACCTGCGTTTGCTCGATCCTGACCGCGAGTTGGAATTGACCACATCCAAAGCTTCTGATACACTAACAGACATCAATCCTGGGTGACCCTGAGCGCAGAATATGTCACAAGCTCTGTATCGTAAATGGCGCCCCCAACGCTGGGAGCAAGTCATTGGTCAGCAACATATTGTGCAGACCCTGCACAATGCAGTAGTTGCCGATCGGGTGGCGCATGCCTACCTCTTTGCCGGACCGCGCGGCACCGGCAAGACCACGACTGCCCGCCTGTTGGCGAAAGCGGTCAATTGCCTCGATGAAAATCGAGCCAACCGACCCTGCAATCAGTGCGAATTCTGCCAGGCGATCAACCAGGGGCGTTTTCTGGATCTGATCGAAATTGATGCGGCTTCTAATACCAGCGTTGAGGATGTGCGCGACCTGCGGGACAGGATCAATTTTTTACCTAACCAGGGGCGA
>JBBIPD010000250.1:0-4747 GCA_037443025.1 Chloroflexota bacterium | reverse complement strand
TTTCAATCAATCATTATGACTTTACAACACTATTGGGCTGAACAGGGTTGCCTTATCTGGCAGCCTTACTATACCCAGGTGGGCGCTGGCACCCTTAACCCGGCGACTGCCTTGCGCGTCCTGGGTCCTGAACCCTGGCGCGTGGGCTATGTTGAGCCTTCTATTCGTCCCGACGATGGTCGCTATGGCGAGAACCCAAACCGGATGCAAATGCATTACCAGTTCCAGGTGATTCTCAAGCCCGATCCGGGGAATCCACAAGAAATCTATCTGGATTCGTTGCAGGCTTTGGGGATTGACCCGCGCTTGCATGACATTCGCTTTGTGGAAGACAACTGGGAATCGCCAGCGCTGGGCGCATGGGGGTTAGGTTGGGAAGTCTGGTTGGATGGGCAGGAGATCACCCAGTTCACCTACTTTCAGCAATCGGGGGGACAGCTTCTGGACCCGGTCTCGGTAGAAATCACGTATGGTCTGGAGCGCATCGCCATCGCCCTGCAGCGGGTCAACAGCTTTCGTGACATTCAATGGAGCCCGACCCTGACCGATGGCGACGTCAATTTGCAAGCAGAGCAGGAGCACAGCCGCTATTATTTCGAGGTCGCCGATGTCGAGCGCCTGCGTCAAATGTATGACCTGTTCGAGGCGGAGGTAGAGGCTTGTCTGGAGAAGAAACTGGTGCTTCCTGCCCATGATTACGTGTTGAAATGCTCCCACACCTTCAATGTGCTCGATACGCGAGGCGCGATTGGCGTCACCGAACGCCAGGCTTTCTTTGGACGGATGCGCGACCTTTCGCGCCGGGTGGCAGAGGCATACCTTGAACAGCGTCAGCGCCTGGAGTACCCCTGGCTGGAGCAACAGTCATGGGTGGACAAGATGCAGGGGGAGAAGAAAACTCCCAGCCCGTCTCTGGCTGCCATCCCTGCCCCACAATCGCCTGCCCCCCTGCTCCTGGAGATTGGCACGGAGGAATTGCCTGTCGGTGATTTAAACGCCGCGATGGAACAGCTCCGCCAGCGCCTGCCTCTATTGCTGGATGAGCTGCATCTGGAACATGGGGAGGTGCGGGTGATGGGGACCCCCCGTCGTCTGGTGGTGTGGGTGGCAGACCTCTCGCCGCGCCAACCGGATTTAGAGCAAGTGATTAAAGGTCCACCTGCCAGCCGCGCCTTCAATCCGGATGGCACGCCGACGCCGGCTGCCCAAGGATTTGCCCGCAGCAAAGGCGTGGCTTTGAGCGATTTACAGGTTCGCGAGATAGACGGCGGACTCTATACCGTAGCCATCGTTCGCCAGGAGGGTCGTCCAACCCCTCTGGTTCTGGCGGAAGCTCTACCCGGCTTGATTGGCGCCCTGCGCTTTGAAAAGCCCATGCGTTGGAACAGCACCAATGTCTTCTTCTCGCGCCCCATCCGCTGGTTGCTGGCGCTCTATGGCGAACAGGTAATACCCTTCGAGTTTGCCGGTGTATCCTCAGGGAACATCACCCGTGGTCTGCGTTTCCACCAACCTGAAGAGATTGCGATTCAAAAACCCTCAGATTACTTTGCCGCTCTCTCCGCCCAGGGAATTATCCTGGACGGTGACGCCCGCCAACGCCAAATCATCACCCAGGTTAACGCCCTGGCGGCAGAGGTCGGCGGAGAGACGCCTGCAGACCAGGCTTTGCTGGACGAGGTGACCAACCTGGTGGAGGCGCCTCAACCCCTGCGCGGCGCCTTCGACGCCTCACATTTGAACCTGCCTCAGGAAGTCCTCATCTCGGTGATGAAGAAACATCAGCGCTATTTCCCTATCCAGAGGGATGGCAGGCTGCTGCCCTATTTTATTGCTGTGCGGAACGGCGATGGTCAGGGATTGGACCTGGTTAAGGACGGCAATGAGCATGTCATCCGCGCCCGTTTTGCCGATGCCGCCTATTTCATCCGTGAGGATATCAAACGCCCGCTAGAAGCTTACCTGCCGCGGCTGAAAACGCTCATATTTCAGGTGAAGCTGGGTTCGATGTTGGACAAGGTGCAGCGAATGTGCGGACTGGTAGAAGGTCTGGCGCCCATGCTGGGTTTGGACGATGCCCAAACGAAGGTCGCCCGACGCGCCGCCGAGCTTTCCAAAGCCGACCTGGCGACAAATATGGTAGTCGAGATGACCTCGCTCCAGGGAGTGATGGGGCGTTATTACGCTTTGAATTCTGGCGAGAGCCAGGCTGTGGCGGATGCCATATACGAGCATTACCTGCCGCGCTTCGCTGGCGACGAGACGCCGCGCACCTTGCCCGGTTTAGTGGTGGGCATCGCAGACCGTCTCGATTCCCTGGCGGGGCTTTTTGCCGCCGGGCTTGCGCCCACCGGAAACAAAGACCCCTTCGCTCAGCGCCGCGCCGCCCTGGGGTTGGTGCAGAATCTGATGGTGTGGCAACTGGATTTTGACCTGCGTCCGGCGTTGGATCTGGCGGCGGCGCAATTGCCCATCCCCGCCACCCAGGAGAGCCAGTCAGCCGCCCTGACTTTCATCATAGAACGTCTGCGCAATACGTTCCTGGAGCAGGGCTGGCGTTACGATGTGGTGGACGCGGTCTTGGCGGCTCAGGGGACAAACCCGGCGCGGGCTGCCAGGGCGGTCAAAGAGCTGTCTGAATGGGTGGCTCGCCCGGATTGGAATACGATATTGCCCGCCTATGCCCGTTGCGTGCGTATCACCCGCGACCTGGAGCAAACCTATCCGCTCTCCCCTGAGCGGTTTGTCGAACCGGCGGAAAAGAACCTCCATGCCGCCCTGAGCGCCAGCCAGGCTGCCCCACGCCGAGCCGGGTCTGTGCAGGACTTTCTCCAGGCTTTCCTGCCGATGATCCCTGCCATTAATACCTTCTTCGACCAGGTGCTCGTGATGACCGATGACGAAGATTTACGCAACAACCGCCTGGGGCTGCTGCAAAGCATCGCCGCTCTGGCGGATGGCGTAGCAGACATGAGCCGCCTGGAAGGGTTCTAATCACCGATTTGCATCAGACGGTAACCAGTGGAGAAATTTACATCAGAACCCCGGCTGGCTGTTCAGGTTGTCTCTCCGCAAGATTGGCGCGCTGAAATCGAGCTGATTCCCTTCCTGTCGGCAGATACAGCGGACATTCTGCTGCGTGAGAGATGCGACGCCCGACAGGAGCTTTTAATACCCATTAAATCGCATGAAAAACCCAATGCGGAAGACTTGCGCCAGGCGGGCGGCAAGGCAGCGAGGTGGCTGTTAGACCATCCGACGCAGATAGCCGGGATACGCCTGACGGAGCTCGACCATCTCGGAGCGCCGGAGGCGGTCAGCCCTTTTTGCCAGGGTCTGTTGTTGGGCGGTTTTCTATAATTGGGATTCTCCCCACTCAGCCGGATTTTTGTTTTTCTTCGATATATGCCTTGATCGTTGGCACCGCGGTCAGCCTTTCATAAAAGAAGTTGTTGACCACATTGATCACCTCAGCGCGGGCGATCTCCGCCTCCGGGATTAATTCCTCATTCGTCTTCTGCTTACCCAGGGCGTCCCGCAGGCGCAGCAAACGGCGCACAATCTCGGTCTCTTGCTCACCCTCCAGCACAGCCACCACCGCCAGAATCAGCCGGTCGTTTTGCGCCAGCATCTCCTCTGCAGTGACCGGAGACTGGGGGTTGCAGCAGTCGTCTATGGTGCGAATCAACGACCATACCTGGTAAAGCAGAGTGGCTGGCTCATCGAACAGCTCACGCAGATAGGCTGCCTCCTCGTAACGCCCGGTCAGGCGGAAGACATTGTACATCCGCTTGGCTGCCTTGCCGTAGTTGATGTCTTTGGTCAGGTATTTGTTGACCTCTTTCTCCAGTTGCGCAACGTAGCTGTCCAGGGCGTCGCCGGAGACGTGCTTTGCCAGCTTGGAGAAGATCGGGATCGACTCCGCCTCCAGATATACCTCCTGGAAGTATGGGTCCAGGTACCCATCCAGGGGAGTGATGGTGCCGTCCGGCGTCTCCCAGGTGACATCCAGCATGTTGCTGGCATTGGCTAGCGTGCCGCGCACCGGGTCCGCAATCACCCAATCCAATTTGCACCAGCCCGGCTTGTCGGCTACCTGATCCCAACGAATCGCGGTCGGGGAACCGTCGGGCAATTTGACCTCGATTTGACCGTTGACGATCTCCTCTGGCTTCCAGGATACCGGCGAGCCGGCTTTGATCTCATGCTCGCCTCGCATCACATCGAACGGATATGACCCAAACTTGACCTCAATCAACTGATAAGTTGGTCCACGCATGGTGCTCAAGGCTTTCTTACGCATCAGGTCAGCCAGAATGCGGCATGCCTCCTCCCGGCTGTTGGCAAAGATATTGACCCGCTCGAAGTAATCCGCATCGCCGGGGAATGTCTGGATTTTGGACTGAGCCGCCGAACCAGACAGAGCCAAAGCCGTTTCGACCACGCCAGGGACATCTTTAAACTCTACCAGGCGTCCAACTTCCCGAAAATGCTCCAGGTCTGAAGGGTCAAAATCCAGCATGCTCACTCGATGCCCAAACACGCCGGTCCTTTCATCCAGTGTGATTTCAGGCTCTCTGGCTTTGATGGCTGCAATAGCTGTCAGCCATTGCAGAGCTTCCTCTTCATCCATCTCAACACCCAGTCGTCTGGCTGATTCAATAATCTGATCTAACTGTTTTGAATGGGGCGAGGTCTGTGGATCGCTCATAATATTTTCCCGAATTTTATAGAATCTGGAACACCG
>JBBIPD010000249.1:0-4773 GCA_037443025.1 Chloroflexota bacterium | reverse complement strand
CTGGTGCTTAGTTTATTATTCGCCGGCGTGGCTCTGGTGAAATATCGCAGCCCAATCAACCGCTTCATCTTTAATTTCAGCAATCAATACATTGCGGCAATGGCATATCTGCTTTTGTTGCAACTCTCCGGCGCCAACATCGTGGACATGGACCCGGTGTCGCAACTGCTTGTTTGCTCGGCTTTCATGGGCATTGTGTATATCATGACCACCGGTTTGATCTCTTTCGGGATGAGCCTCGATTTGGGGCAACCAGCGCGCGAGATTTGGATCGAGAAATATAGCTGGCTGGCATCTTACTATCTGGCTTTGGGTCTGATTGCCTACGCCTTGATCTTCAGTTACCAGCAAGCGGGACTGTTTGGCACTGTGGTCATTCTGGTGCCGCTCTTGCTCCTTCGGTTAAGCCAGGTGCAGTACCTTGAACGGACAAAAATCGTCGTCAATGAGCTGAAAAACAAGAACATTGCCCTGGAAAAGAGCGCCGAAGAGATTCAACGCTTGAACGATGGGCTGCTGGACACCCTGGCGGAAGTGGTTGACCTGCGTGACCCGGACGTCCTGGGACATTCCCGACAGGTGGCGCATTATGCTGTGCTGATCGCCACCCGCCTTGGTTTGCCACCGAAACAGATAGACCTGATCCGGCGAGCGGGGTTGTTGCACGACATTGGCAAGCTCGGCATCGCCGAGAATATCCTCTTCAAACCGGACAGGCTCACCCCTGAGGAATACACGGTGGTCAAGGAGCACGTCCGCCTTGGAGCAGACATCCTCAAAATGTCCAACTCGCTCAACCCCCTGATTCCGATCATTCGCCATCACCACGAGTATTACAACGGCAATGGTTACCCCGACGGTTACAACGGCAATAATATCCCTCTCGAGGCGCGCATCATCGCCGTCGCCGATGCGATTGAAGCCATGGCTTCAGACCGACCCTACCGACGCGGGATGAGTCATGATGAGATTATTGCCGAACTAAGAAGGAACGCGGGGACTCAATTCGATCCTATGGTCGTGAACGCTTTTATTGAAATTGCGAAAATGGATGGCGAGTCGGTCATTGTCAATGCCGCCCGTAAAGTCGCCCTTAAGGATCAAAAAATCATCCACCCATCCTCGTAATCATTCCTCCCCAGCCAGAATATGCACCCTTTCCCATGGGGGCAGCTTCGACTCTTCCGCCAGGATGGAGCGCAACTCGAAAATCTGATCGCGCAGCACGGCTGCCCGCTCGAATTCAAGGTTTTTGGCGGCTTCTTTCATCTGCTTTTCCAGCTCGGCGATATTTCTCTGGAGATCCGACCTGGGCATCCCGGCTGCGCCCTTGACCCGATACTCCGCCCTCGACTCAGCCACTGCCTTGACCGAGAGCTGGTCGGTCAGATCGCGCACCGCTTTATAAATGCTCACCGGCTGGATGCCGTGTAATTCGTTATAGGCTGTCTGCTTGGCGCGGCGGCGGTTGGTTTCGTCTATCGCCCGACGCATCGCCTCGGTCATTTTGTCTGCATACATGATCACTTTGCCGTCCACATGGCGGGCGGCGCGCCCAATGGTCTGAATCAGGGCTGTCTCAGACCGCAGAAAACCTTCTTTATCAGCATCCAGGATAGCCACCAGGGATACCTCGGGCAAATCGAGACCCTCCCGCAGCAGGTTGATACCGACCACCACATCGAACACGCCCAGGCGCAAATCTCGCAAAATGCCAACTCGCTCCAGGGTGTCAATTTCGGAGTGCAAGTAATGCACTTTAATCCCCAATTCCATCAGATAATCGGATAATTTTTCTGCCATACGCTTGGTCAATGTGGTGACCAGGGTGCGCTGACCAAGCTCGACCCGTCTCCGAATTTCAGCAATCAAATCATCCACCTGCCCTTCAACCGGGCGGACTTCCACTTCGGGATCAACCAAACCGGTCGGGCGGATAATCTGCTCCACCACCTGATCGGCGCGCTTTAGCTCATAAGGTCCAGGGGTGGCGGAAGTATAAATCGTAATGCCCATGCGTTCCTCGAATTCCTCGAACCGTAGCGGGCGGTTATCCAGAGCAGAGGGCAGGCGAAAACCATACTCCACCAGGGTCTCTTTGCGCGAGCGGTCGCGGTTGTACATTCCCCGAATCTGGGGAACGGTCATGTGCGACTCGTCAATAATCAGCAGGTAATCGCTGGGTAAATAGTCCATCAACGTCCAGGGAGACGATCCCGGGGGACGTTGATCCAGATGGCGGGAGTAGTTCTCGATTCCAGCGCAGTAGCCCACTTCTCGGAGCATTTCTAAATCGTATAGCGTGCGTTGCTCGAGGCGCTGAGCTTCCAATAATTTGTTGTTGGCTTTGAGGAATCTGAGCGTCTCTTCCAATTCTCGTTCGATATCAGAAATTGCCTGCTGAAGCTTATCCTGGTCGGTGATAAAGTGTTTTGCGGGGAATATTGCGATAGTGTCCAGTTGTCGTCTCAGTTCACCCGTTATGGGATCAAATTCAACCAGACGCTCGACCTCATCCCCAAAAAAGGTAATCCGATAACCATACTTTTCCTGGTAAGCAGGGATGATCTCCAGCGTATCGCCCCGGACGCGGAACGTCGCAGGGCGCAACTCGAGGTCATTTCGATCGTACTGTCCCTCAATCAACTGGCGCAGTAAGGCATTGCGGCGGTAGATTTCCCCGCTCTGCAAATTAATCACAACCCGCCCGTAAGCATCGGGGTTGCCAATGCCATAGATGCAGGACACCGAGGCAACAATGATGACATCCCTGCGAGACATCAGCGCCGTGGTCGCTGCCAGGCGCAGACGTTCTATCTCTTCGTTGATATCCGCATCTTTCTCAATGTAAAGGTCGTGGCGCGGCACGTAAGCTTCAGGCTGGTAATAGTCGTAATAAGAAACGAAATACTCGACCGCATTTTCAGGGAAGAATTCCCTGAATTCTGCATACAACTGGGCAGCGAGGGTTTTATTATGCGCCATAACCAGAGCCGGTTTTTGAACCTGTTCGATCACCGAGGCGATGGTGAAGGTCTTGCCCGTTCCGGTTGCGCCAAGCAATACCTGATGTTTATAGCCGCGCCGGATGCCCTCGACCAACTGACGGATTGCTTCCGGTTGATCGCCTGTCGGTTGGTAGGGGGCTTGAAGTTTAAAATCCATAATTCACTCGGCAACTCTCAGCGAACGTAAATGGGATTGCTAAAAATCCAACCCCTTCGTCTCCCAAGATAGTGCAGGTACACCTCCACCCGATATGCACCGGCTTCGGCGGTGATATAGGTGCAGGTTTCGCGCTTATCCCAGGATTTAACGATTTTACCATCCTTAATCAGGCGACACTCGGCTGCCCGCGGCAGGCGAATCTGAATTGTAACCCCCTGCCTGGCGGAAACCTCATCCCCCATCCATGCAGTCTGTTCTTTTCCCTGGGCAGTGAATCGAAAGCCGCGCGTGGAAGCAGGCAGATCGTACCCAATGAAAGCGCGTCCTCTACTCATGGCTTCCTGGATGATTGGGCGGTCCTCCTTGACCTCGACCACCAGAGGCTGCCGCAGGTAGAGGTGGGTATTGATGGCGCGGAAGTGAAAGTCGTAAGGAAAGAGCGTTCGTTTCAACGGTCCCAGGCGGGCTGGAAAGGCATGCGCATCTGAACCTCCAATCGCCGCAACCCGCCGCCCCTGACTCAGCAATTCATCCCACTTGCACAGAGTTTCGGGGAAAGGTCCTCGCGCCACCCGGCGCGGGTTATAAGCGTAATAGATGGCATGCAATCGGCTCTTGAGCAATGATTTGAATTCAGACATGCCATTCCAGAGTTCGATGCCGGTGAAGCCGCCCACCTCCCAATCCACCCAGGAGATATCCGGTTCGTTGAACGCCGGAGCGGCAGGGTCGGTCGGATGGGCGAGAAACGCCAAGCCGCCAGCCTGATTGACCGCACCTATCAAGCGCTGGGTGTCATACGCCAGTTGGGAAAGCTCGCGGTTGGTAAAGAATACCAACAAATGGTTTTTTTGCGGCTGGCGCGCCTGGTCATGAATCTCTTCCCCAACCAGGAGCAAGGCGCGCCGATTGCCGTCTTTATACACATCCTCAGGTCCATTAACATACACATTGTGGTCCGTAACAATCACGGCATCCAGTCCGGTCTGTATGGCGAGCCGGGCGATCTCCGCATGGCTGCAATGACCGTCTGAGTATGGGGTGTGCATGTGCAGGTTGATGACAGCTTCGTACATAGACAGACTCTTGCTTTCTGCAACATGAGAGACTTTTTATTCGAGGCGATGTTAAATTGACTATTCGACAATCGGAAGGTATAATCGCCGTGCTTAGCTCTCAAAAGAGGAATATCAGGAGGATTTTGTGGAAGTTTATCTGGATGTTGCCCTGATTATAACGTCAATCGCCTTGATTGCCAGTGTTGTGTTACAGAGTAAAGGGGCGGGTCTTGGCAGCCTGACTGGCGGCGATACCGGCGGTATCTTCACCGCCAGGCGCGGCATTGAAAAAACGCTGTTCCGAATTACCATTCGCTTGAGCATTGTCTTCATCCTGCTTTGCATTGCGACCGTGATTATTGCCGGCTGAATAGTATATTTGGTCCGGCTGATTATTGGAGCATCCTGAAATCGAATAAATTCTGGCGAACCTTTCCGGCGCTTAGATATCCAACGCCAGCCAAGCCTGGTTGTCTCATATTTTCCGGGGAGGTATCGCCTTTTTTTATCCCATGAAAAAAATGCGTTGGCAGCTCCTGATCGTCGT
>JBBIPD010000248.1:0-4794 GCA_037443025.1 Chloroflexota bacterium | reverse complement strand
GCTCCATCCACACCTATACTTCGTCTCTCCTGGCGTAATCACTGCCAGCCGCGCGTAAAGCTGTCTCGACAATCTCGTATGCGACTTCGACCCGGCGCGCCCAATTGGCGGGATCTTTATCGGACAGCTTTGCAGCCCGTTTTTGACTGCGTGCATTGGCTGCTTTGTCCTGGTAATGGTCAGCGCTCTCCCAGTCCAAGCCATCCACCTCGATGTATTCAATCTTAAAACCCGCATTGAACAGGGTGATCGCCCATTCCGCATCTGCTCCCATCGCCCCAGATGGTGAGGTTTTCTCCATCAGATATTCCACCGCCCTTCGGCTGAAACCTTTTGAGCCGGCGCTGACATCCATTTTGCTGCCGAGAAAGAAAGAAACCACCAAATTGCTGATCGCCTCCGTGCGGATTAATGCCTCGGGATGCGTTTGATAAGCCTTGAGCGTCCGTCCAATAATCAGGCAATCCGCCCTGGTAATCGCCTGGCACGTATCCTGCCATTCTTTTGGGTGAGTTTCTACCCAGCGCAATAAGCGATCCAGGTCAGCGTAATGAAAATAAGCCCCATTGGTTTTTAACGCAGTTTGTAATGCAAGATAACGCCCAACAGACCATTGTTCTGCCTGATGGACAATGATTTCACCCAGATTTTTCAACAAACTGACTTCAGCCAATCCCAGCTCGTCAATAGATTGAGCAGGGGGAACCACAATGACAAGCTCTGAATAGACAGACTTGAAGCGCTGCATCAAACGATACAAACGATTGAATTCTCCACGTGGATGCCAGGTTGCTGCTAAGACCAGATTCATGTTCTGCCTCTCGCTCACTGATTTATCAGCCATAAGAATTGTTGATGCCAACTTCTCTGCCTCCTGACCACTCAGATGGCACACAGATTGCACTTTCTCTGGGCGAGGCAACACCGCTCGATGCAAGTCAGGGAGGCGATATGTTCGGACATTCTGATGAGATCTATATCCAGCTATACATAAACTTATCTCGGTACATCGACTCGCGAGTCTGTTTGGACGGGAAGCACAGTGCAAAAGTTGCCAATTGGGTCAAATCAACCGCCCGCATTCTTGAGATGGATGAGGTAGATGTGCAAAGAGTGTATTGGGCTGCTCTCCTCCATGATATTGGCAAAATTGGCGTGCCGGATAACGTTTTGATGAAAAACGGACCTCTGACATTCGAAGAATGGAACATCATGAAACTACACCCGACTGTTGGGGCAAACATGGTAAAGTCCTTGAAGAAAATCGAACACATCGCTCCAGACATCTTTGCGCATCAAGAAAAATATGATGGGAGCGGTTACCCGTTGGGATTGTATGGTGAACAAATCCCAATTGGTGCGCGCATTCTCGCCGTGGTAGATGCTTATGAGGCGATGACCCATGATCGCGTCTACCGCAAAGCCCGCTCGCATCAGGAGGCTGTTCAAGAACTTCGCCAACTTGAGGGTAAACATTTTGATCCAGTCGTGGTTGAAAGCTTCCTTTACTCCCTGGCAGGTAACTCGTAATTAAATAAACAAACCCTCGTCGCCAGGGACGAAGGTCTGCTTCGCGGTACCACCCTGCTTGCCTGAAATAGCGGTTATTTCAGACCTCTCAGAGTCGCTATAATGGGCGAAGCCCATCGCTGGCTAGTTTGTTCTAACCAATTTCACCAGCGCAACCTACCACAATAAGTATAGCAGGCGAGTTCAGCCCTGAATCATCTCCGTGCTCTGCTGGCACATCTCCGGGCTCACACCACTCTCTCCCGAATCGCTGGCAGATGGCTTAGTATTCCTGCTTGGTTTTATGATGGAGATCAACCTGCATTAAGTCAATTGATCCCCGATTAAATTGTGTGGACCCAGTGGGATTCGAACCCACGACCTTCTCAATGCCATTGAGACGCGCTCCCAACTGCGCTATGGGCCCATAAAGCAGCCAGAATTGTACTGTTAAATAACCAGAACGTCAACGAGTGGACCTGGAGGGATTCGAACCCTCGACCTCTTCAGTGCGATTGAAGCGCGCTCCCAACTGCGCTACAGGCCCCTGAGATGCCAAGCCAGAGAATTTTATCTGAGGCGGGTCAGACTGTCAAGCGCCCATAATCGAAAGTCAGGGCTACCATCAATCCCAGGATAAGGCTATAATCCTGTTACCCTGACATCTTGAAGGAGCAGGCATCATGAGTTCTCCAATGTCAATTTATCTCCAACGGCAAATCAGACTATCCCATGCTTTGGATGGTTCTCAATTCTCCACCCTGGTATTGAATCCGGGTCCGAGCCTGACCTATTTTACCGGTTTGCGATTCCACTTGATGGAGAGACCAATTTTGGCGCTGTTTTTCCCGAAAGAGCCGCCCACGTTCATTCTGCCAGAGTTGGAAACTGCAAAGGTCGCTCACCTGGAATATCCTGCTCACATTTTCACTTACGGCGAGGACCCAACAACCTGGAGCTCCATCTTCAAAAGCGCGATCCAGTCCACGAGCTTAGAATCAAAAGCAAGGGTCGGATTGGAGCCGCGCCAGATGCGCTATTTAGAACTGAGTTTATTGGAAAGCGCCTCTTATCAATTCGAATTCTCTTCTGCCGAACCGCTCATCACCTCTATCCGAATTAAAAAGGATAATGAAGAGCTATCCCGTATGCGTAAAGCGGTGGAGATCGCCCAGAATGCTTTAAACGCCACAATCCCGGGCATTAAGCCCGGAGTAACAGAGAAAGAGATAGCAGCAGAACTGACGTTACAACTGCTACGGTGCGGGTCTGAGCCAGAAATGCCCTTTACCCCAATTGTCAGTGCGGGACCAAACAGCGCCAACCCTCATGCCACACCCAGCCATCGAAAATTTCAACCGGGGGATTGTCTGGTTATAGATTGGGGTGCGACATATGACGGATACATCTCCGACATCACCCGTACTTTTGCCATTGAGAAGATAGACCCCGAGATGGAACATATCGGGCGTGTTGTGGCTGAAGCCAACGCCGCTGCCCGAGCCATTGCGCGCCCTGGCGTGCCGGCAGAGCAGGTGGATAAAGCGGCGCGCCAAGTAATCGAAGCCGCGGGCTACGGCAAATATTTCTTTCACCGCACCGGTCACGGTATCGGACTCGAGGGTCACGAGGAACCCTATATACGATTAGGGAACACCCTCCCCCTGGAACCAGGGATGACATTTACAATAGAGCCTGGTATCTACCTGCCGGATCGTAATGGAGTGCGCATTGAGGATAATGTGGTCATCACTCCCGATGGCTCGGAGTGCCTGACAAATCTACCGCGGGAAATCATCGTTTTGGGATAAATTGGATGAGCTCAGATTTGATCTGGGTGGCTTTATCTCTCCTGGTATGGGGCTTTGGCGAAGGAGCGTTCTTCTCCTTTCAACCTTTGTACCTCCAACAATTAGGCGCAGATCCGCTTAAAATCGGGGCAATTCTCAGCGCGTACGGATTTGCCCAAACAATCGCCCACATCCCTGCCGGTTACCTCGCCGATCGAATCGGGCGGCGTCCGTTAATGTGGACCTCCTGGTTCATCGGCGCAATCGCAACGTTTCTGATGGCGCTGGCGACCACCCTGCCGGTATTTATCGCCGGGATGATCCTTTACGGCGCCACCTCCTTCGTGGTTTCCCCACTGAACAGTTATGTCACCAGCGCCCGCGGTCGCTGGACGGTTGGCAGAGCATTGACCATCATTTCCGCCTCATATAATACCGGAGCGGTCTTGGGTCCTATTGTGGGTGGTTGGGTAGGGAAAAATTACGGATTTCGCAGCATTTTCATGCTGGCGGCGGTGGTTTTCATCGTCTCAATTTTATTCATCCTGCGCATTAAATCTCAGCCGGTGGAAACCCGCACCAATCTTCGCAGCAGCGATAGGTTAATCAACAACCCGGCATACATGCGGTGTATGGGTCTGGTGTATTTCACAATGTTTGCAACCTACATGCCCCAGCCTCTGGCGCCAAACTTTCTCCAGAACGAGCGTAACCTGGACCTGGTTCAAATTGGACAGTTGTATTCCATCGCTGCATTGGGGTTGGTCCTAACAAACCTCATCCTGGGAAACATGGAACACCGTTTAGGTTATCTCATCGGGCAAATTGCGGTGGGGGTGTTTGCCTGGGTGCTCTGGCAACAAACAGGGATGATCTGGTACGGGCTGGCGTTTTTATTCGTTGGCGGCTATCGTACTGCCCGCTTTCTGGCAATGGCTCAGGTGCAGGCGCTGGTCCACCCCGCAAATATGGGTCTGGCGTACGGAATCAGCGAGACAATCTCTTCCTCCGCCATGATCCTGGTTCCGATTGTAGCCGGGGTGATATATAGCCGCGACCCGCTGATCATCTTTCCGGTCAGTATCGGTTTAATTCTTGCCTCAATTCTGATCAACGGATATTACTTGTATTTCCGCGTTTCAGCCGGTAAGGAAGCGTTTACGGGCTAAAACTCACAAGAATTATCAGACCATTCGATGGAGGGTTGATATGTTACCAGGAATGACCGATGGCGGAATTGAGATAATCTTATTTCTGCAAAACCTTGGCAACTGGTTGATCTATCCCATGAAGTTTTTCACTTTTCTGGGATCAGAGAACTTTTTCCTGCTCATCGCGCCTGCCCTCTATTGGTGCATTGACGCCGGTATTGGACTCAGATTGGGGCTTTACCTATCGCTCAACGCGGGTATAAACAGCATCATAAAAATCTTTTTTCATTCTCCCCGACCCTACTGGGTTGACGGGCGCGTGATGGCATTAAGCACGGAGACAT
>JBBIPD010000247.1:4600-4826 GCA_037443025.1 Chloroflexota bacterium | reverse complement strand
GTGCGCCCCAGGGCGGCGTAATTATCCCGCGAAGCCTGCCCCAGAAAGAGAAATTCCTTGTAGTTATCCCATCCGATCCAATGGATTGGCGCGCCTCGAATCCCAGTCGCATCAGTGAATGAAAATACCGTGGTTGCCAGCGATGGTCCCAGCGCGATGAGAACATACAGAAATATACCGGGAATGAGCAGAAGGTAAGGAGTCAGTCTGGCTCGCCCGCGACCAA
>JBBIPD010000247.1:0-4590 GCA_037443025.1 Chloroflexota bacterium | reverse complement strand
GATAGCCAATCATGGAATGCCTCCTCCAAATGAACAAGGAAGGCAGGCTTCTTGCCCGATGGCAAGAAGCCTGCCGAAAGATAGGTCACTTATTGGCATCCAAGCCTGATTGCAAGTCAGCCTGGACTTTATCTGCCAGTTCCTTGGGATCATCAAAGGTGCCAAATGGCTTGAAATACGAAGCCCAGGGATTGGCATATTGACCGGCGCCTTTTGGCGCAACCCAATATTGCTCATATCCAACCCGGAAGTTAGCCAGATAGGGAGCAACTTCCTTGCCAATCTGGGTATCCAGGGTGATATTTGGCTGGGTGGGGATGAAGCCCACCGCGTTGACAAACGCCTGGTAGTTAGCCGGGTCCGAAAACTCAGTCACGTATTTAAGCGCAGCGTCTGTGTTAGGAGATTTGGCTGCGATCACCCAACCCTGATCGTATTTTCCAAATAAGTACTTGTTATCCTCAGGATTGTCGCTGCCTGGGAAGGGGATATAACCCCATTCGAAGGAGGGCTGAGCCGCCTCAATCGCTGCTGCATACCAGGTGCCACCCGGGAACATGGCGACGGCTCCAGATGCGAAGCGCCCTGGCGCTGCATCACCAGCAATGCCGCTGGCGCCTGGTTCCATCATGTTCTGGGCGTAAACTTTCATCTTCTCCCACATTTCTAATGACTTGGCGTCGTTCCACTTAATCGTGCCGGTCCACAAGCCTTCAACCAATGCCTGTTGGTCAGGGTAAATCGAACCGATCAAACCATAAGCGCCAACAAATATTGGCCAGCCATCTTTGCCGCCAGCGGTCATACAGGGAATGCCGGCTGCATTGAATGTCTCACAGGCAGCAACCAGCTCGCCCCATGTCGTGGGAACCTTGACATTATTCGCTGCAAACAAATCTTTGTTGTAGTAGATGCCGCTGTAGGAAACCCGCCCCAGGTTGACCTCATAAACTTTGCCATTGTAAGTGCCAGCATCCTTGATTGTCGCTTCGTCGTAGTTCTTGACGAACGGCTGATCAGAAATATCGAGCAAATAACCTGCCTCAATCAGGGTCTGCCAGTTCGGGGGATCTACGTTCTTCATGTAGGGCTGAGCAGCGTTCGCAAATCCGAACATGTCAATCACATCCACATCGTTAGCGGTTAACCGAGTTTGAGTGACCGTGCTCAGATCGTTCGCATTCACCACAGACATATCAACGGTAATGTCCGGATATTTCTCCGAGAATTTCTTGTTAAAGGCTTCCATGAACTCAACCATGGGGGGATTTTGGTGAACAAGGACTTTCAAGGTC
Organism: Chloroflexota bacterium; assembly: GCA_037443025.1. Classification (GTDB taxonomy): domain Bacteria; phylum Chloroflexota; class Anaerolineae; order Anaerolineales; family UBA4823; genus JAQBDA01. Next base: position 3,295 of record JBBIPD010000247.1, on the reverse strand, counting down.
ACTTTCTTCCCTGCTGCCGGAGCCTGGGCGCCTTCTTCACCAGATGGAGGGGGCAGAACCAGCGCATGCGCCCAGCAGCATGCCCAAAATCACCAAAGCAATCATCGAAAATATAATTGTCTTCCTCATCTTCATAATCTCCTTTTACGTTAGTTCGGTTAGGTAAGCAGAATAATTGGGTTGGGGAAACGGGGGTTAGTATGATTGAGCGATTCGGTCTCCTTTCTTTATAGCATTGATTAAGGGTTTTTGCGTTGACGCTGGAAAGCTAAAGAGCGCGCCGCTGGATCAGGCTCGTATCCGTATTCGCGAATGATTTTGAGGACGCGTTCGCGAGTTTCGGACCGGACCCCCGGGCGGTTATTAATGACCCTCGAAACGGTTGAACGTGAGACTCCGGCTAACTTTGCAATTTGCTTCAGGGTGATCGCCATGCTTGCTCTCCTTACACTTAACGAAACCGCTCCCAAAACTCAAGCCGGATTCTAGTGCGTCCATTCTTCCCAGACATGGACAAAAGCGAGTCGAAAATGGACATTTCATTTTCTTAACCCAGGCAGCATGAAGCCCAAATCACAAGCGGGAACAAGCAGGCAAGATATTTAATTTTGGACCGGAGGAAATTTATGGGGAAGTCTGCCGGAACATTTCCGGAGACATGCCGACCTCGCGGCGGAAGATGCGGCTAAAATAACCACTATCCGAGAACCCCACATTATAAGCAATTTCGGTAATGGTCTGGTTGCTTTCTTTCAGCAAACGCTTTGCCTGATTTATGCGGTATCTCTGAAGATAGTGTACAGGAGTAATCCCCAATTCCTGGCGAAAACAAAAGGTCAGGTGATCTTGTGTAATGCCAATGTGTTTGGCGATATCGCGCCGCGTAATCGGTTCGGAATAATTTTTATGCAGGTAAACCATCGCCAATCGCACCAGCCGTTTTGCCTCCCTGCTGAGGCGACGTTTCTGTTCCAAAGCAGTGCTGATATGTCCAATTGTCTCCTCAATGCTGAACAACCCTTTCGCCAATACGGCTGCAACACCCTGGTTTAACCGCTCCATTTCAGTTTCGGTCAAAATTTTGCCCGTCACCACAATAACCGGAACCTTCCTGGTGCTTTCTTCAACACGCATGGCTTCCAATACCTGAAATCCATCCATCTCCGGCATTTGTAAATCCAGCAGCACCAGATCCACGATTTCGCGATGCAGCAGTTCCAGGGCTTCTCTCCCGTTGCGGGCTTTTAGCACCCGGTTGGAGGCGGAGTGGGTTTGAACGATGCGGGCGTGCATCTCGAGCGTATCGGGTTCATCGTCAACCACCAGGATGGTGCGAGTCGCACGGTTGGTGCCCGTCATTAACCAGTGTTGATCCAGGGCTTTCGTCAGCTCAGAAATTTCAATCGGCTTGGTGAGATAATCCAGTTCGAACAACGATCCTTCAAATTGGGAAGTCGAGAAGAACATCACCGGTATGCCAGACAGTATCTGGCTGCTTTTGATCTCCTTCAAAACCTGCCAGCCAAGAGCAGGATCTGTGCTTACATCTAAAACGATAGCATCAGGAGACTGTGTACCCAGTTGCGAGCGCCAATCAATATCATCCTGAATTTGCGCAACCTGTACATCGAAACCGCGCTGGTGCAGACAATCGCGTAAACGCTCACTGGTGCTCGGACGGTTGGTAAATATCAACACAGTTGGCTTGGCGGATAGAGGCTTATCCAGACTCTGCTTCTCCAAAGAGGGTTGCACGGTCGGAAGGGTGACGGTAAAAGCCGAACCAGAGCCTTCTTCGCCCGTTGAGTGCACGGTGATGATCCCGCCATGCATATCAATAAGCCGTTTGCAGATTGCCAACCCAAGACCCAGCCCGCCATATCCTCGGGCTATGCTGCGTTCGGATTGGCGGAACTCGTCGAAGATAGCCTGTTGTTCATCCAAAGGAATACCCAGACCAGTATCTTGAACCGTGATTGAAACCGCATCGGCGCTTTCAACAAGGCGCAGGGAAACACTGCCCTTGGAAGTGAATTTAACGGCGTTATTGATGAGATTGAGCAACACCTGCCTCAGGCGCATCTGGTCACCCCACACCCAGGGACCTGACTCGGGCAGGTTTGCCTCCCAGACCAGACCTTTGTCGGCAGCCAACTGGCTGCCGCTTTCTGCAACCAGGCGTAACGCCTGACCGAGGTCTACGTACTCGAAGTTCAGACGCAATTGTCCGGCGTCACTGACAGCCAGGTCTATAACATCTCCAATTAACCCACCCAGGTGCTGCGAATAAGCATGAATCCGCTCAACATCTTTACGGATGGGTTCGGGCAGGGGTGTGTCGCCATCCTCGCTTTCTCGCAGCAGCATGCCGCTCAAGCCCAAAATCAAGTTCAAGGGCGTGCGCAGTTCATGGCTGATGGTCGATAGAAAGCGGCTTTTCATGCGGTTGGCTTCTTCCGCAAGCCGGCGACCCTCGATTGCCTGGCGATATAACAGGGCAGTGTTTATTGCCCCGGCAATTTGTTGGACAATTGCACCGTAGAGGTCTAAATGTTCGGTGCCAAATACTGCAAAACCAAACTGACCGGACTGGTGAACCAAAGGAATCAAAGACAGAGCAAAGGGCTCTTCAAAATCAACCACCCCTTCCGGCGGAAATTCCTGAGTAGGAAAATGAATTGGGGTTTGATTGTTATCAAAGATATTCCGAATCGTGCTCCAGGTCTTGGATTGGCTATCTTGCGCCTCGAACAACACGATATGCCCAAAATGGATACCCATCTCCGGCAGATGCTGCGCCAGGATCGCAAAAATTTGTTCTTCATTGAGGGCGATGATCAGGCTGGCAGTCAGCAGACTCAAACGACTGGAAATCCAGCGTTGATCAGCGACATATTGATGATGCTGACGCTTCATTCGAGCGTTGATGGTCTGACGCGCCTCATCCAGAATATCATAAGCCAGCGGGAGATTGGCGTCTGTTGCAGCCCACCTGGTAAACTCTGCTCGAATCAAAGAAATTGCATCTTGCCAGATATTCGATGCATCTTCGCCGGCTTCTGTTCTAGCAAGCACATCTTCTAGCGTCCTTTGGAACGTTTTCGAGTCATTTTGCTCCAGGCTGAAAGTAAATGCATCTACCAGACGCTGGCATAAGGACACACATTCATCTTGTTTCAGGCTTTGCGTCTGGCTGAGGATAGTGGAAGAAATAGTTTGGACAAGCCTGGTCCACGGATCATTTTCCTCCGCTCTCGATGCCGAGGGCGTCCCTTCGCTCCCCTGGAGAAAATTG
>JBBIPD010000246.1:0-4832 GCA_037443025.1 Chloroflexota bacterium | reverse complement strand
ATCTTCAGTTCCCCGGTCTTGGGGCTGCCACGATTGACATTCAGTATACCCCCTCACTGCTCACCGCTGTCTCTTGCCAGGCAGACCCCCAGGGTCTTTTCGATGTCCGCGATTGCGATGTGAATTTCGAGCAAGATGGCGTCAACCCCGACAGCATACGCCTCACATTGGAATCCACCTCCGGCGTCTCCGCCAGCCCCTTCCTGGCGCAACTTGGCTTTCAGGTCTCAGCCGCGCCCGGTCAGACCACGCCCATCACCCCGTTGCTAGCGCTCTTCCAGGCTGCGGATGGGACGCCAATCGAGGCTCAAGCTTATGGCAGCCTGCTCTGCGTTGCTCCCTGCCGCAGCTTTTCCTTCCTGCCGGCGCTGCTGCGGATGTTCTCCCTGCCGCCTTAAAAACTTCAACCTGCCCGGCACTTATCGCTCTCGGGAAGAATTGCAGTTAAAGGTCTGCTTTTCTTCCCGATTTTTCTATCCAACCCCTCAGCCTGTTCAACAAAACCGATTTTCGGGATAAAATCATGACATCAATCACTCATTCAAGGATACCGATATGCCCAGAAAAATCAAGTCCATCACCAATCCCCGCCTGCGCCTGGAAATCCTCAGCCCGCAGGATATCCAGCGCCTGCACAGCGCCACCCTGTCCATCATCGAAAAGACCGGCGTGCGTTTCCCCTCTCAAAAAGCCTTGCGCATCTGGGAGGAACATGGCGCGACTGTTGACCGGGATTCTATGATCGTCAGGGTGCGCCCCGAAATCATCGAAGAGGCTCTCAAACACGCCCCTCCCCAATACATTCTCGCCGCCCGAGACGCCTCTCAGGACCTGCCTTTGGATGGCAATCATGTCTTTTGCGGCACCGATGGCTGCGGCGTGGAGGTCATTGACCTGTATAGCGGTAAAAAGCGCCGCTCATGCTTACAAGACGTGGTTGAGATTGCCCGTGTGGCGGATTATACCGAAGAGGTCGGCTTTCACTGGGTAGCGGTCTCGGCTCAGGATAAACCAGCCCATACCCGCGGTTTGCATGAGTTGGGCGCCATCTGGGAAAACTCCACCAAGCACGTCCAGACCGAGAGCATTTACTCAGAAGAAGAAGCCCGGGCTGCGGTCGAGATGGCGTCTCTGGTGGCTGGCGGGCGGGACATTTTACGCCAGCGCCCCGTCCTCTCGATTATGCAATGCACCGCCCCGCCCTTAGGTCAGGATGGCGGCAGCCTGGAGGCAGCCCTGGTAGCCGCAGAAGCCGGGTTGCCGGTGGGTTTCATGACCATGGCTTCCGCTTTGACCACCGCCCCCGCCACCCTTGCCGGCACCCTGGCGGTGGGCAACGCCGAGGTCATCAGCGCCACCGCTCTCATCCAGCTCGCCCACCCGGGCGCGCCCGTCTTCTACGCCGCCGCCCAGACCGCCTCCGACCTGCGCAGCGGCGCATACACCGGCGGCGGTCCGGAGGATTTTCTCTTCGGCGCGGCAACCAACGTGTTGTCTGATTTCTACAACATCCCCCTCTCGATGGGTTCCTTCGCCACAGGCGCCAAACAGCCCAACTGGCAGGCGGGCGTCGAGAACAGCCTGTCCACTTTTATGGCTTGTGTGGTCATGTCGGATATGCTCCTGGGGGTCGGATTGCTCCACGGCAGCCGCATCTGGTCTTATGAGCAGATGCTGATGGACTGCGAGATTTTCGACCTGGTGCGTAAGATGATGGAGGGCATTGTGGTGGATGATGAGACCCTCGCTCTGGAGGTGATTAACGCCGTGGGTCCGGGCGGCAACTTCCTCAAAGAGAAGCACACACGCGCCCACATGCGCGAGCTGTGGATGCCCCAATTCATGGACCGCCGCCCTTACGAGGTCTGGGAGGAACAAGGCGATAACGCCCCGGATTGGGCGCGCGCCAAAGCTCGCCAGATTCTGGAAACGCATCAACCCGAACCGCTCGACCCGGGCATCTCCCGCGAATTCCAACGCATCATCGCCTCTCTGGAAAGGGGCTGACGCCATGCAGACCGCCATTAAACTGCTCCCGGATGATCTCATTCAACGCATTCTAGACGAGGCTTTTCAGTTGATGCTCGATCCGGGAATCAAGGTGCAGTCTCAAACGGCGCGCGACCTGCTGGATTCCGCAGGCGCAAAGGTGGACCCGACAGGCGAGGTGGTTTCAATACCCGAGAGTATCGTCCGCCAGGCGCTTGCCACCACCCCCTCAGAATTTTACCTGTATAACCTGGCGGGCGAACCGGTCGTCCACTATGGCGGCGACTCGGTGCAATTCGACCCCGGCTCTTCCGGCGTGGCTGTGCTGGACCCGGAGACCCTGGAGCATCGCTCATCTTTCACCCAGGACCTGATCCGCCTGGTGAAAGTGGCGGAGATGCTGCCTCAATACGACGCCCAGTCAACCGCGGTGGTCTGCAACGAGGTGCCAAAAGACATCAGCGACCTGTACCGGCTCTACCTGGTGCTGCTGCACTCTGCCAAGCCAATCGTGACCGGCGCGTTTTCTACCCACACCGGCGAAGCCATGTACGACATGCTGGCGATTTTCTCCGGCGGCAGGAAAGAGCTGGCAGCGAAGCCTCGGGCTGTTTTTGATGTCTGCCCAACACCGCCCCTGGTCTGGAGCCATTTTGGCGCCGAAAACCTGATTGACCTGGCGCGGGCAGGCGTGCCGGCTGAAATCGTCTCCATGCCCCTGGCAGGGGCGGGCGCGCCGGTCACCCTGCTCGGTTCGGTGGTGCAACACGCCGCCGAATGTCTGAGCGGCATCGCCATCCACCAGCTTGCCCAGCCTGGCTCTCCCATCGTTTGGGGCGGCGCGCCGGCGATCTTTGACATGCGCCAGGGGACCACGCCAATGGGCGCCATCGAAACTGCCATGATAGACGCCGCTTACGCCCAGGTGGGCAAGTCGCTTGGCGTACCAACCCACACCTACCTCGGCGCAAGCGACGCCAAGATCGTGGACTACCAGGCTGGCTTGGAGAGCGGCGTCACCGCCCTCATCGGCGCGCTGGCGGGCATCAACATGATCTCCGGGGCAGGCATGCTGGACTTCCTGGCTTGCCAGTCCGCCGAGAAATTGGCGGCAGACGCCGAAGCGATCGCCATGGCAAAGCGTTTGCTGGCGGGAGTCCAGGTGCAGACCGAGCCCCTGGCGACAGCCTTCTTCGCCGGGATCAATTTCAAAGCCGATTTCCTCAAGCAGAAAGTCACCCGCCAGCTTTTCCCCAAGGAGCAATATCTCCCCTCGCCGGTGATTGACCGTCGCTCGCAGCGCGGCTGGCAGGAGCAGGGCAGCCTGGATACCTTCGCCCGCGCCAAAGCCCGCGTCCAGGAGCTTTTGGCTGCCTACCAGCCGCCGCAAATCGAGGAAAGCCAAATCCGCGAACTGCGCCAAATGGTTGAAAGCCTGGCGCGCCAGGCGGGTATGGATCGCCTGCCTGAATATTAAGCCTATTTTTCACCGCCGAGTTCGTAAAGCTCTCAGGGTTTTATTCATTTTGCTCTCTGCGGTGAACGAGGAGAAATATGAGAGATAGTTCGGTATTGCCCGACCTGCGTATGTTGCCAACCGAAGCGCTGGTGCCGCATGAAGACTGCGACCCCCGCCGCATCGAACGGCTCAGCCAGCGCATCCGCCAGGAAGGACGCCTGAAAAACCCGCCCATCGTCGCGGCAATCCCCGATACAGAGCAATTCGTGGTGCTGGACGGCGCCAACCGGAGCGCCGCGTTTGCCGCCCTGGGCATCCCGCATATCGTGGCTCAGGTGGTGAGCTATGGCGACCCGGGGGTGGTGCTCGACACCTGGTATCATGTGGTCTGTAACATGCCGCTGGAGGAGTTCGAAATTGCCCTGACCGGGGTAGATAACCTGCGCCTGGAAGCCTGCAGCCTGGAAGAAGCCCGGGCTGCTCTGGCGACCAACAACGCCGCGGCTTATATCGTCTGCGAGCAGGGCGTCCGCAAAGTGTGCAAACCCGAAGGCTGCGAATTTCGCGATATGCGCCTCTTGAATGATATTGTCGGCGTGTATCGGGGCAAAGCCGATATCTTCCGCGCCTCCAATGACATCTGGGAGAAACAAAAGCCCTATTACCCCGGTATTACCGCCCTGGTGATTTTCCCCCAACTCCGCCCGGCGGATATCCTCCAGGCGGCGCGGGATGGGGAGCGCATCCCCAGCGGCATCACCCGCCACATCATCCAACAGCGGGCGTTGAACATCAACATCCCCCTGACCGTGCTAGACGCCGACTGGTCGCTGGAGCGGAAACGCCAGTGGTTGCACGACTGGCTGATGGAGTGCATGGCAGCCAATGCCATCAGGTACTACGCCGAGTCCACGTTTTCTTTTGATGAATAGGGGCGGGTCACGACCCCGCCAGGGCAGGCGCCCCTGGGCGCCTTGGGCATAAAATTCATTTCCGCCTGCCCATCACCTTCTCAACGAGGCTGCCATGCGGTGCCAGGTGTGCCGCCTGCCGCGCAAGGCGATTGACCAGGCAGTGATATTCTCCGGCACAGCCATGCCCAGCATCCCGGCGTCGCCGATGTGATGGATATCCGCCCCGCTCATCTTGCTCATCAACGCCAGTTGCTCAATCGTATTCAGACTGGCTCCCTCCTGAGAGGTGCCAATCCCGTTGATGACCAGCAGCCCTCGAGCGTGCGCCCGCTCCACCAGGTCTTGAACGCGCTCCACCGTCATCCCCGGCAGAGTCCCTGGGGCAGGGAGGAGGATGCCGTCCGCCCCGGCATCCGCCGCCATCTCGATATCCGATGCGCTCAGCCCTCCTTCGGTAGTGCCGGCGTGGT
>JBBIPD010000245.1:4662-4869 GCA_037443025.1 Chloroflexota bacterium | reverse complement strand
ACTGGCGGTCGGTTACGCCCAGGGCGAGCCGGTCGAGGCAAGCAATGCCTACGTGGTATTACAGCGAGACTCGCACGCCTGGCCTGAAGTCTATTTCCCAGGCATTGGTTGGGTGGAATTTGAACCAACCCTGTCGCAACCTCCCATCACTCGCCCGCTGGGATTAGCCGGCACCGATAATGCTGCACAACCGACACCACCGGTAAC
>JBBIPD010000245.1:0-4615 GCA_037443025.1 Chloroflexota bacterium | reverse complement strand
AGAGAACTGGAAGCCGCAGAAGAAGCCGCCGCGCGCCAAGCCGCCAACAGAGCGATTGGGATTGGCACGATAGTGACTGGTCTCCTGTTGGCGCTATTTCTCTTATTCGTATCAATTCGGCGCAACAAACAAATACGGGATAGATTACCCAATTTACCGATCATGCTCGAAGCCAGCCTGAGGAGAATCGGGCTCCAACCCCCGGCTTTTATCCGTCAATGGGCTCAATTAGCCCGCCTCTCTCCAATCTCTCGTTCATATCAAGAGATAAACGCTGCGCTGAGTCGTATTGGGTTGAAGCCCGCTCCTACTCAAACGCCATCAGAGAGAGTCCACTCCCTCGAAGAAGCTTTACCTCCAACAGGAAACCCGGCACACCGTTTGTTGACCGAATATCAAACTGCAATCTACAGCCGGGATTATTCCCCTAATCTGTTTGTCGCCCAGAAAGCAGGCAAGGAAATTCGCTCTTTGTCTTATCGCGCCTGGCTACAACGGATGGTCAATGGAAAGCAAAAAAGCAAACCCACTCTAAAGCGCATTCTATAAATATCAGAATTTGGAAAGATATTGACTGGCAAACAACGCTGGCGTCCCGCCAGTGTGCCAAAAAAGCACGGTCGAATCCCGCTGAAAATACCCGCTGCGAATCAAATCAATCAGCCCAGCGGCTGCCCTGCCGGTATAGACTGGATCCAGCAACAGCCCTTCACAGCGAGCGAACAATTCTATCGCCTCTCTTTCGGCTTCTCCCATCACGCCATAACCTTCCCCCAGATAATGGTCGTTGACGAGGATATCCTCTGCGCTAAACTCAATCCTCTCCCTGAAAAGGGTTGAGATTTCAGTCGCCAGATTGGCTACACGCTGAGATAAAGTTTGCGCCTCCTCATCAATGCTGATGCCCAGAATCTTCCCGCGGAAGTTGAACAATTTCGAGCCGACCACCATGCCTGCCTGTGTCCCGCCGGATGAAGAAGCAAACACAATCCAATCGGGATGTATCTCTTGTTCAATTAACTCCTCGATTGCATAAGCATACGCTGCTGCACCGAGAGGGTTTGAACCGCCGTAAGGAATCAGATAGGGATTGCGACCCGCGCTTTTTGCCTCTTCAAAAACATCATGCAAGGTACGTTCACGCTCCGCTTTAGTTGACCAGATGATCTCTGCCCCCAAAAGTTTATCCAGGAATAAATTTCCCGAAAATTGAGCAGGCGCATCCCCGGTCAGGACAAGGATACAATCAAAACCAAACCGTGCAGCAGCCGCGGCGGTCTGGCGACAGTGGTTGGATTGAACAGCCCCGGCTGTAATCAGAGTCTGGGCATGCCTGGACAGGGCATCCGCTACCAATAATTCCAGCTTTCTGGTTTTATTCCCCCCAAAAGCCAATCCGGTCTGGTCGTCGCGCTTGACCATAATCCTTGGTCCCTCAAGATAATCCGATAGTCGAGGTAACAGCTCAACCGGTGTGGGCAAATTTGCAATATGAACTTTATGTATTGAGAGCATATCTCACTCCTTGGGATATCCTACTGGCTTATCGAATGTTTCAGACGACTCAATCCTTGCTTGCGCATCAGGTTTAAAAGGCGAGGTGCAACCTGGGTGTATAGCCAATACAATGACTTGCTGACCGGATAATCCCAAGCGCCGATGAACCGGGTTACCACGCCGCCATATCCCTCCTTGAAACGATACACCTTCCACATGGGATCGTATTCATTGAATTCATCTGGCGCTCCCCAGAAATCATAAATTTCGCATCCGCTGGATTTTGCTCGGCGCATCGCCTCCCATTGGAGGAGATAATTGGGCATTTTCTCGCGATGCTCCTGGCGCGACATCCCGTAGAAATACCAGGCTTTTTTGGCAAAGCGAAAAATAATGACAGCAGCGACCGCTTTACCATCCACACAGGCTATCAAAGGTTCTGCCATCCCAGCGTCGAGAAAGGTCTTCCAGACATCCAGATAATAACCCGCTTCCCGCAGGACGAATCCATCCCGAACCGCCGTCTCTGCGTACATTTCATATAACTCCCCCAGGTCATTCTCAGCGCCAACCCGAATCTCCACCCCTTTGCGAGATGCAAGGCGGATATTATAGCGCGTCTTCTGTTTCATCTGCGCCAACAAGGATTCTTCTGCCTGGCGTAAATCTATCAGGACAGTATTTCGAAACTGAACCTGCTCATTGGAGAACAACCAGCCTTCTCGTTCCAACAGCTCCGTGATTCTCAACCCCACCGCGTCGCTCTGGTCGTTTTCATCCCCTGGGGTTCCGTACCCAATGCTCACGTCGGGGTCAATTTTTATCAGAATCGCCTTTTCCCGCTGCGCCAGCCTTTTTAAATCTCCGATCACATTGGAGCAAAGTTCCACATTACGCCAATCGGATACCAGGGGACCTTTGGGTGCATATAACAGCTTCATTCCAAACGCTTTTCCAATTACGGGAATTACCCGGCGCAATACCAGGGCAGCCGCCCAAATTTCTTGCTCCCCCAGTACCTCATGAACCAGATGAACCGTATCCCCTTTTTTAATCCAAAGGCATTGGATGGGCTCCCAACCATGCCGCGTTTTAATCTCCCCCCACTCCCAGGTTTGCAGCACATGGGATTGCGGGAAACCGGCGATGATGCGATTCCATGCAGCGGGTTCAATCTTGGGATGAGGTTCCATGCCAATCACGCCATAGCCTGGCGACCAACCCACCAACGATAGAATGTGTGCAACAGCGGATGATACACCCGTTCCCAGGGTCCGATTGCCCTGCGCAATTCTCCACCAAAACCACGCTTGAAACGGTACACCCCCCACAATCCGTCAGACCGGCGCTCAAACTCCGCTTCCAAAACGCTCTCATCATAATCTGGGACGCCCCAAAGATCGTATTCCTGGCACCCCAACGATTTCGCCCAACGCATTGCTTCCCATTGCAACAGATACGAGGGCATATACTCACGGTATTTTTGGCGGGAAGCGCCATAAAAATACCAGGCGCGCCTCCCATACACGAAAGCCATCAACCCTGCCACAATTTCCCCATTGACCTCTGCCAGGAATATTTCACAATTTCCAGCCTCATGGAATAGATCATAAGCGGCGCGATAATATTCCCGGCTATGGATTCCAAATTGATCACGTTGACCGGTTTCAACCATTAACTGATGGAACAAACCCACATCAGAACTGGTCTTTATCTGAACGCCCTTTTTGGCTGCCAGACGGATATTGTAGCGAGTCTTCTGTTTCATCCTGCTGAGAATCTGATTCTCATCGGCAGTCAGATCAACCACGATTGTTCGCGGGGGTTGAATACTGCGCAACCCAGGCTGAAAGCCCGGCGCAAAGATTGCACCGCTCTCCTGACCGTCGTTAGACCAGATATCAGGTTCTACGATCAACGTAATGGCTCGATGCTTACGACAGTGAGCATCAACTTCTCTCCAGAGCTCATTCCATTCTCCACTCGCCCCCACCGGTCCTTTGGGAATATACGCCAGAGACAATCCCAGTGGCAATCGGCGGAACAGGATTTGAGCGCCGCAATCATTCGTAGCCAGCCGGATCACGTTCCAACCAAAACCCGCCTTTAATTCACCCCATTCGGCAGACTGTAAAATATGCGCTTCAGGGTGCCTGTTGATATACCGTTTCCACTCTTTGGTTGATAATTCAGCCATTTGGTGAATTAAATAAGCGAGGTCAGATCGGGCGGAGGCGAGCTGCGCACCATTGCCCCCGGGATGAATTCATCCAAAACCCTTATAATCGACTCGGTATCACCTTCGCGCGCCAGGTGTAACAGGTCGTTTACCGTCTGACGCAGTTCCTGTCCACCCAGGTAATTCTCTTCCGCCAATAAGACGATATCGGGATGCTCCGTTGGCTCATATTTTGCCTCCCGATCCCAAAGCTCCTCTGATATTTTTTCTCCCGGTCTGATACCCGTAAAGACAATCTCAATATCCTTGCCGGGTTCTAAACCCGAGAGGCGGATCAAATCCTCTGCCAGATCCAGGATTCGCACTTGCTCGCCCATATTTAACACAAAAACCTCACCCCCTTTGCCCATTGAAGTGGCTTGGAGCACCAGATGCACCGCCTCAGGAATCGTCATAAAATACCGCTCCATATCTGGATGGGTAATGGTAACCGGTCCTCCTCTGGCAATCTGACTTTCGAAGCGAGGGATAACACTTCCGCGACTACCCAGGACATTTCCAAAACGCACCACAGAGTAAGGCAAGCCGGTGCGACCGGCTGCATCCAATACCAACAACTCCGCCAGCCGTTTGGTGGCGCCATACACGCTTGAGGGGCGGATCGCCTTATCCGTGGATATCAACACCAACCGTTCGACGCCATAATTGATTGAAGCCTCGACAACATTCCGGGTGCCATGAACATTATTGGTAATCGCCTCTTCAACATTGATTTCCATCAATGGGACATGCTTATGAGCAGCGGTATGAAAAACCACCTGGGGGCGATGATTCTCGAAGACGACATTGATTCGATCAATATCGCGGATATCTGCAATGACCGGATGTACGGCGAGAGATGGGAAATTTTCTTCGATTTCAAGCAGTGTTTCAAAGATG
>JBBIPD010000244.1:0-4929 GCA_037443025.1 Chloroflexota bacterium | reverse complement strand
TGATCCTGGCTGGTTATTTCGTGATGAACAAGATCGCCACCATCGACGTTTGATTGTTCTCTATGAGCGGTGAGGTGTAACCCATGTTATTGTTGATAATCATCGGTGTCATTATTATCGGCGGCGCGGCAGCCCTGGTGATCATCGGCTTGCGCGAGAGCAGCAGTGAAGACCCCCTTCAGGCTCGCCTGGCGGAGTTTGCGGAGCGGGGTGAAGTTGTCAGCCTGGAAGAGATTGAGCTTTCTCAACCGATTACCGAACGGGTTATTTACCCCATGGCGCGTAAGTTCGGCGAGCTGGCAATTCGCTTTACCCCACAAAACGCGTTGCAAACCACTGCCCATAAACTGGAGCTGGCTGGCAGCCCGCGGGGGATAGACCCCACCATCTTTTGGGCATCGCGTTTCCTGGCAGCAATCCTGATTGGCGGTCTCTTCCTTTTCCTCTTCTCCATCAGCGCTGAAACCTGGCCTTGGAGCCGGAAGTTGATCCTTGCCTCGGTCTTTGTCGCCCTGGGCTTTTACCTCCCCGAGTTGTTGCTCAAAAGCAGGATTCAACGTCGCCAGAAAGAGATTCGCAGAGCCATGCCTGACGCCCTGGATTTGCTGACCATTTGCGTCGAGGCGGGTTTGGGTTTCGATGGCGCCATGCAGAAGGTCTATGAGAAATGGGATAACGAGCTGGGGAGAGCGTTTGGGCGGGTGCTGCGCGAAATCCAGTTGGGCAAACTCCGCCGCGAAGCGCTCAGGGATATGGCGGACCGGATGGGCATCCCTGAGATGACCAGTTTTGTGGCGGCGGTGATTCAGAGCGAGCAGCTTGGCGTGAGCATGGCGAAAGTGTTGCGCATCCAGTCCGACCAGATGCGCATTAAACGCCGCCAGCTTGCCGAGGAAGAAGCCCACAAAGCCCCCATCAAGATGCTCATCCCTATGGCTTTGCTGATCTTCCCATCCATTTGTATTGTCTTGATGACCCCGGCGCTTCTGATGCTGGCACGGTCTGCCCTTAAGGGAATCCTGTTCGGGGGCTGAGCACCATACCTGGGTAATACAACCGGTTGGGGCGCTTTGGGAGAGTCACAGCGCTTCCGCCGGTTTACTTTATCAGACGCCGGCTGGAAATGTCCTTGCCGGAAGGTTTATCAGGGGTAACTCGCTGAGGTAGCCCGTGACTGGTCGTAGCCGCACGGCATACCGCCTTTATCAATTGACCTGGAGCAGCCTGGATTGGCTTTTTCCGCCGCGCTGTGGGGGTTGTGGTCGGAGCGGATCTCGCTGGTGCCCGGATTGCCAGCAAACAACCCGACGCGTTTTGCCCCCAATCTGCCCCCGCTGTGGTCAGCCCCAATTTCGAGATGGTCTGTGCAAGAAATGTCGTCAGGCAATGCCTCAATACCGGGCGCTGAGGTCTTGGGGCGTCTTCGATGGACCGCTGCGCAACGCGCTGCATCGCCTGAAATACCGTCGGGATATTGCCCTGGGCGAAGCGCTTGCCCGTCACCTGATCGAGATGCTCGAAGCGCTGGACTGGACGATTGACATGGTTGTTCCGGTGCCTTTGGGGCTTGCGCGCCAGGCAGAGCGTGGATATAATCAGGCGGCATTACTGGCAAAACCGCTTGCTTTAGGATGTCATCTGGATTACAATCCTGGCTCACTGCTGAAAATCCGCAACACACCCTCTCAGGTGGGGTTGTCGTTCGATCAGCGTTGGGTTAACGTGGCAGGTTCCTTTGAGGCAATACCGAAACAGGTTGCAGGGAAATCTCTGCTGGTGATAGATGATGTCGTCACCAGCGGCGCAACCCTCAACGCCTGCGCCGAGGCACTGCTCGCCGCCGGCGCGTCTCAGGTGTATGCGCTGACCCTGGCGCGAGCGCCTTAAGCAAGGGCATATCAGTTTGTTGATGAGATGGGATTAATTTGCGCAATAAGCCAGATTGGCTATAATTAAATCGGGAGGCTCCTATGACACTAGATGTTCAGGTTTTCGGGCGTAACATGGATGTGACAGATCGTATTCAGGATTATGTCACCAAGAAGGTATCCAAACTCGATCGCTACCTGCCGGATATCGAAGAAGCGCGGGTGGACGTGGCGTATGTCAAGTCGGCTCGTAGCGCGTCCGACCGCCAGGTGGCTCAAATTACCGTCCGAGGCAAGGGATTTATCCTCCGTTCAGAAGAGCGCGCCGATGATATCATCGCCGCCTTTGACACCGCTCTGGAGAGAATGCAACGGCGAATCGAGCGCTATAAGGGCAAGCGCTATCGCGGTCGAGGCGATGGACGGTCAGCCGCCGAGGTGGTGGCGCAAGAGACCGAAGAAGAAAGCGGAGAACTGGGTCCGGTGATTGCGCGGCGGAAGCGATTCTCTCTGGTGCCGATGGATGAAATGGAAGCGCTGGAGCAGATGGAGATGCTGGGGCATGAACTCTTCTTCGTCTTCTATAACGCCAATACGAACGCGGTCAATGTCCTCTACCGACGTCGGGATGGCACCTACGGTTTGATCGAACCCGAACTTGGCTGAGAGAAGCCAGACCAGAAAAGGGGCTGCCCCAAATCCGGGCAGCCCCTTTTTTGTTGTTTTATGGGATTAACGGCGTCAATCAATCCTCAAGCAATGCAGCCGCCACCCTCTCCAGCCTGGATTTTGCCTGTTGCGCCACTTCCAACAGGGTGGGGTTATCTTGCAGGCTGCCCACGGTCAACATCATCTCCGGGTTGGCAATGCGGGCGATCGAGCCTCCCCGCGGGTTTTCTTCGACGGTGACATTGCACGGCAACATCAAACCCACATCCTGGTCCTGCGAGAGCGCCCGATGCGCCAGGGGCGGGTTGCAGGCGCCTAAAATCACATAGGGTCTGAAATCTTCCCCCAGTTTCTCCTTGAGCGTGGCGCGCACATCAATTCGGGTCAAGACGCCAAACCCTTCGGCTTTGAGGGCTGCGATAACCTTTTCCAAAGCCTCCTCATAGGGCATATCGAGCCTGATTTCAAAACCAATCTCTTGCGACATCTATCCTCCTTCTGAGATGACCGGTAAATAATCTGTGTTGCTTAGCGCTCCGATTTGGACGAGGGCGCTTCGGGACGATGCGCCGGGTATATTTTATCAAGCCACAAGAGGGCAATCAAGCAGACGGCAAGGATGATCCAGGCATAGACCTGCTCCAGGCGCACCCCCCCTGCGATGAGGGTGCTATCGCCGCGGAAAGCCGCCAGAAAGAGATAGCCTGCCGAACTGCTCGCCATGAAGGCGAAGAAGTAAGCGCCTGGCTTCCAATTTAAGAAAGCTGAGCGACCGGGGAAGAAGACGCCCAGGATGATGAGGGCTAGCACGATTTCGTACACCTGGGAAGGATGGCGCTTCTCGCCCCAAAGGTGCACCCCCCAGGGCAGGTCGGTGGCAGCGCCAAAAGCGTTGCCAGACGCCAGATGGGAAACCCCAAGGGCGACCGCCATCACCCCCAGCAGGGGCGTCAGGACATCCAGGGTGGACAGCAAGGGCATTTTCTTACGGTTGCCGTAGATGAGCGCCGCAATTAATCCGATAGCAGCGCCTCCAACCCAATCGAGCAACCCCGGGTTGAGCGAAACCAGACTCAAAGGGCTGGCGGCGAAGGCAGCCGGGTAACGCCCGGCGTAAACCAGGCGTGCGCCAATCACCCCGGAGACCAGGGTTACCAGAACCAGGTTGTCCACCTGGTTGGGATGAACGCCGCGTCGGGGGGCGTATCGCTCTGCCAGGAGAAGCCCGAGCCATAAACCGAGCAAAATCACCAGCCCTGGGGTCTGGATTGCCAATGGACCAATCTGCACCACCGGTAACATGCGTCTCACTCCTTGAGCAGTTCTTCCACCCGAATCCGCAGCAACGCCTCGGACATGGGTCCGCCAATCACCACTTCGCGAATCACCCCATCCTTGCCGATAAAGAAAGAGGTGGGCAGGGATCGTAGCTGATAAAGCCTGGAGACCTGACCATCCAGGTCGAGCAACACAGGAAAATCTAGCCCCAGTTCGGCGGCAAAAGCGATGGCATCCGCCTGATTGTCCTGCCAGGTGGAGTTGATCGCCAGGATTTCGAAGCCCTCATCGCGATAAGCCTGGTATACCCTGTTCAAAGCCGGCATTTCTGTGCGACATGGCGGGCACCAGCTTGTCCACAGGTTAATTAAAACCGGTCTGCCGCGCAGGTCCGAAAGGCTGATTGTCTCGCCCTCCGGCGTCTCCAGGCTGAATTCCGGCGCGGCGAAGCCCTGGCGGGGGAGGGGCAAATTCCCCTCGCTGGTCGAGCCTGGCTCGCCTCGGCTGATCCATATCCAGGCAATACCTGCGATGAGGGCGAAGATTGACAGCCAAATCTTCGGTGTTGCGGAGAGAGTTTTCATGGGGCAATTATAGACCAGATGTGGGCGTCTAAACCTGATAAATCTTAAATCGTGGAGGCTGAAGCGAGATTTTAGCTATTTGCTGCCGGAATCTCTATTTATCCAATGCTCATCCTGTCTGTCTGAGGCGTAAAACGGTCCCATCGTTTGCACTTTTGCAAGTATAGAAAAATAATCTACCCGGATTCGTTAATATTTACATGGTGAGATGATCACTTCCATTGAGGCGCGAGTATTTTCAGCCATTGGTTCTTTTATGTAAGGAGACCACCGATGCGGATCAACCCGAATCTTAGCTTCAAAAATGTTTTGTGGCTGGCAGCGGCTGTTGTTGCTGCAATTGGTCTGGCAATTGGGGTGTTGTTCCTGGCGCGCTCCACTGCCCAGGAGGTTTTTGCCGCCTCCGACAGCCCACAGGCGCCGATTCCACCCCCGGCGGGATATCCCAAGTTCACCCGTTCGCTGATGCAGGTCACACCGGGGTTGGTCAACACAGGCGGCGAAGTGTTGCACTACCGAATCGAGATCAT
>JBBIPD010000243.1:0-4945 GCA_037443025.1 Chloroflexota bacterium | reverse complement strand
ATCCATCGCTGGGTGAAGGTTCGCGCGCCGGGAAGATATCGGTCACCAGGACATGGTCCGCCGCTTCGAAAGCTTCAGCGTAAGCGGATATCAGGGTTCGGGTGCGCGAGTAGGTGTGCGGCTGCCAGACTGCCCAGATATCGCTGTGGGGATACACCTGGCGAACTGTGGTCAGGGTGGTTTTTATCTCGGTAGGATGATGAGCATAGTCATCAATCACCGTTATCCCGTTGACTTCCCCTCGCACCTCAAACCGCCGTCCTGTGCCCTGGAATTTGTCCAACGCCTGGGCTGCCGCAGGAACTGGCAGGTGGAGCAGGTGTATAACCGCCAGGGCAGCCAGTGCGTTGCGAACATTGTGGATACCCGGAACCTGCAAGCTCACCTGCGCCAGGCGCTCGGAATGGCAATAGAACTCAAACATGAAACTACCCTGCCGGGTAGGGGTGAGATTTCTTGCATAGTAATCCACCTCAACCCCATCCGAGATTGACTCCAGAGCATAACGGTGGAATTGCCTGTTGCCCGGTTTGCTTTCATCCAATAGACGTCTGGCGCCGCGATCATCCTGACAGGCGATCAAGTCCCCTGAGGGCAAAATCCGCTCGGTGAACGCCTGAAACGCCTGGTAAAACATTTCCGGCGAGGGGAAACAGTCTGGATGGTCATATTCGATATTCGTCACCACGGCAATCCAGGGTGCAAGACCCAGGAACATGTAATCGTACTCATCCGCTTCGATGACAAAATGCGTTCCCTTGCCATGACGGGCGTTAGCGCCCAAGTTTTTCGACCATCCACCGATGATGAACGAAGGGTCTGCTCCAAGATAAGTCAGAATCCAGGCAATCATCGCGGTGGTTGTGGTCTTGCCATGCGTACCGGCAACGGCGATGACCTGGTAGCCGTGTAAGAAATCCTTCATGAACTCAGCCCGCTTCATCACCGGGATGCCCAAAGCCCGCGCTTCCTGGACTTCCACATTCTCATCCGGGATGGCAGATGAACGCACAACCAGGTCTGCCCCGTGGACGTTCTCAGCCTGGTGACCAGGGTAGAGCCTCGCCCCGGCTTGCCTCAACCCTTCTGCCAGAGGCGATAGCTGGCGGTCCGACCCGCTCACGGATTCGCCGCGCTCCAGCAGCACTCTGGCGATTGCCGAGAGCCCACTGCCGCCGATGCCAATAAAGTGAATATGCCTCATCCCATGCGCTCGCTCAAATAAACACCACCAGGACAAACAAGAACGAAACCGCCACCGCGAAATATATAGTCGCGCTGTTGTTGGCAATCAATAACTCAGGAGGCAAATAATTCAAGATAACCAGGTCAGCGGGGGGAGGAGTTATATTGGGGGCAAAGGGATATTTCGCCAAAGCCATGAAATACCACACCGACCCGATAACCAGCCAGCCGTTGAGGGCGCCCAGGAAGAAACCCAGCAGGGCGTCTGAGAACTTCTCCCGCACCAGCCTTCCCTGAGCGATGCGCGCCAGGTTTGGCGTCTGGTATCCAAAAAACGCCAGAAACGTAATAATTAATGAATAAATCCAGAATGTAGTCGGACTGCCGCTCAACAAGAAGCTCCGCAATGCAGATGGGGCGAAGCGTTGCAGGATGGCGATGATAAAAAGCCCCACCACAACCGAGAAAGTCACCAATAGCTCCTTAGCCCATCCCCGCATTGCGCCAATGATGGCAAATAAAATGACCATTAACCAGAAGGTGAATTGAAGCGTAATCATACGGCACCTCGTCCGCTCGTTGCCAGGGAGACAATGAGCCCGGCAATCTGTTGGGCTGCTTGGGGTCTGGCAAGCGAACGCATTGCTGCGGTCATATTTGCCAGTTTCCGGTCGTCGTGCATCAGTCGGCGCACAGCGCCTACCAGTTCGGTGGGAAGCTGGTTATCGGCAATGATGACCGCCGCCCCCCGTTCTTGTAGATATTGGGCATTGATTAGCTGATAACGCCAGGCATAAGGATAAGGCACCAGGATAGCCGGTAAACCAAAGAGGGGAAATTCGCCCAGACACGAAGCTCCAGCCCTGGATAGCGCCAGATCGGCGGAAGCCAACGCGGCTGCCATCTCCTCATGCAGATAGGGATACGCCCGGTATCGCTTCAGGATGTCAGCCGGCATTTGTTGGGACATCTGAGTCTGAACAGCCTCCGCTTCGCTCCAATCCAGACGCCCGCTGATATGAAGCACCTGCATCTCCGGCAGTAATTCCGGCAAAGCCGCGAAAAGCGCCCGATTGATAGAACGCGCCCCGCTGCTTCCGCCAAAGACCAGCAATACCGGCAAATCGGGGGCGAGGTTTAACGCCTCTCGAGCGCTGGTTTTATCCCAACCCTTCAATTCCGGACGGGTTGGGTAACCGGTCACATGGATGGGGATGCCTCTAGGCAGATACTCCTTGCTCTTTTCCACCGACACTGCGATCCAATCCGCAAAGCGCGCCAACGTCTTGAGCGCCAGACCAGGCTCGATATCCGGCACAAAGAGCAAGATCCGCGAGCGTTCTCCCTTCAACCTTCGGAGGCGAGCCGCCACCGCCATCGGCACAGCCAGATAGCCGCCGGTGAAAAAGAGCACATCGGGGCGGAATTGTCCCAGAATGCGCAATGAAGCCAGGAGCCCCCGCGCCAATCGCGCCAGGTTCCCCGGCAGAGCGCGCCAACCCACGCCATGCACGCCAGCCGCGGGGATGCTCTGAAGAGCGACCCCAGCCCGTGTCACCAGGTCTGCCTCCATGCCGCCCTCGCTCGCCACCCATAAGACCTGGAGGTCTTCGAGAGCTTTACGGCTTTCGGTTGCAACGCCTGGCATCTCACCCCTCGCTGCGCTGAGTACGGCGAGAGCGGGATAAACGCCGCCGCCGGTCCCACCGGCGCAAACTAACAACCGCACTGAAAGTCTTTGCCTCCTCTTCTTGAGTTTTTACCGACAGGCGCGAAATATTCAACAATATCCCAATCGCCGCGAGCGACACCACCAGATTTGAACCGCCGGCGCTGATGAACGGCAAAGCGTTCCCGGCGATGGGCAGCAACCCGACCATCACCGCCATATTGATCAATGCCTCCATCACCAACCAAATCGCCAAACCCGCCGCCAGGAGCGACCCAAATCCATCGGGAGCTCTTCGGGCGATGCTCAAACCGCGCCAGAGCAAAACTGTGTACAAAATGACCAATATCGTCGCTCCAACCACGCCGGTTTCTTCGCCAATCACGGCAAAAATGCTATCGGTGGGTGGGACAGGGAGACCGGTCAGCTTGGTTTCTGAATTGCCAATGCCCACGCCGAACCAGCCGCCTTTGACGAACGCTTCCAGAGAACGCTGGACATGATATGAACCCTCGAGCGGATTGCGCAATCCCGCCAGGTAATCGCTTACCCGCGACGCGCCGGTCGGGTGGATGGCGACAATCACCCATCCGAACGCCAGAGTGATCAACAGCAGGAAGCCGATTTGCCTCAAGTCGCCGCCCGCCAGGAAGAACATAATCCCTCCGATGAGCAGGATGGTAATTGCTGTGCTTAAGTCCGGTTGAGCCAAAATCAACCCCCCAACCAAGCCCAGGATTGCCCCCAGGGGAATCAACCCAAAGGTGACATCCTCGAGCTTATCCCGTTTGGAATAAAGCCACACAGCCAGGTAGAGGATCACCACCAGCTTTGCCAGCTCAGACGGCTGAACAGAACCCTGAATCAGCGTGCGCATGGCATTATTGCGCAAATCGTTCACCACAAAGACAGCCAGGAGCAGGAAGATTGTCACCGCCCCCAAATAAACAGCGATTTTGCCGAGAAAATGGTAATCAATAAAGATGAGGGCGCCGGCAACGAGGCTCCCCAGGAAGAACCAGAGCACCTGGCGCTGAAATATCTGCGAGGCTGACCCAAACAAGCGGAAGGAATAGTCCCAACTGGCAGAATACACCATGAGCAGCCCAAATATCACAAGGGTAATCACCGCAAGCAGCAAGATGACATCAATTTTCAGATGCACCTGCCTGCGCGGCGCAGTTTTTTTGAGTTTATTGTCTTTTTTCAGAGCTGCATTACCAACTGCTTGAAACATTCTCCTCGCTCCTCGAAATCTCTAAATTCGTCAAAGCTGGTGCCTCCGGGCGAGAGCAACACCACATCGCCCGGTAAGACCACCTGGGCAGCGACTTGAACCGCCTGCTTTAACCCGGCACAGCGGGTGATGGGAGGAAGCCGCCCACTTTGCCCGGACTCCATCGCCTGGATAATCTTTCCCGCCGCCTCGCCAAATACAATCAGGTGTCTCACCCGCTCTCTTGCCAGAGCAGCAAACGCCTCCCAGGGCAGGTCTTTATCCCGTCCGCCCACCAACAACACCAGCGGCTCATCAAATGAGCGCATGGCGGCGATGGTTCTCTCTGGCGCGGTGGCTATCGAGTCGTTGTACCAATCTGCCCCGCCCCAGGTGCGGACAAACTCCAGGCGATGCGCCACGCCGCTAAAGCCGCGCACACCCTCGCGAATCGCCTCCAGCGGTATATCGGCTGCCAGTGAGATGGCGCAAGCCGCAAGGACATTGAGCAGGTTGTGCTCCCCGCGTAACCCAATCATCGTCCGGGACATCAACCAGGTGGTTTCGCCTCTCTTCTCATAAAATAATTCGCCCTGGCGCATGAACGTCCCCGGTATTTGGTTCGCTTCGGGGGGCTCCAGACCGAAAGTCAGCAGCCTTCCTTGCACCTTCTCAGCCAACCCCCACGCCCCGGCGTCGTCTCGCCCCAGAACCGCGACATCTTCCGGGTTTTGATGCTGCAAGATGCGCGCCTTGGCTGCGGTGTACGCCTGCATGCTGCCGTGCCGGTCCAGGTGGTTGGGCGTGATGTTCAGGACAGACGCTATCTGGGCGGATTTGCTCATGATTTCCAATTGAAAACTGGATAGTTACAT
>JBBIPD010000242.1:0-5048 GCA_037443025.1 Chloroflexota bacterium | reverse complement strand
AACCCAGCCCTCGTTCACCTGGTGGGTGATCAACCGCCTGGCGTTTTTGCTGGGCGCGACCAACCTGGCGAGCTTTGCGGTCTATTTTCTCCAGGGCAGGCTGGGACTGGAGCGCGAGGCAGCCGCGGCGCCCGCCAGCCGTCTGATTATGGTGGTGGGGGTGTTCGTGCTTTTGATGGGTCTCCCCAGCGGTTGGCTGGCGGATCGTTTTGGCAGCCGCCGATTGGTCGCGGTCAGCGGAGTTTTAGCCGCCATCGGGGCGGCGATCATTATCCTCGCTCCAGGCTTGCCTTTGATGTATCTTGGCGCGGGCGTGGTTGGCGCCGCTGCCGGCTTGTTTTATCCCGCCAACTGGGCGCTCGGAACCCAGCTCGCGCCTCAAGCCGAAGCCGGTCGTTACCTGGGAATTTCTAACCTTGCTGGCGCAGGCGCCGGGGCGGTTGGGGCGTATATCGGCGGTCCAATTGCCGATTTTTTCACCCGCAGCTTCCCTGCCCATCCCGGCATGGGTTATCTCACCCTGTTCATCATTTACGCCGTTTTATTCCTCTTTTCGACCCTGGCTGCCTCCCAAATCGCATCAGCCGGACAGCCCAAGCTGAACCTCAGCGAACAACCGCTTTTGCAATAATCGTCATACACCCAAGGAGACCGATATGCCCAAATACATCGCCGCAGTTGACCAGGGAACCACCAGCACCCGCTGCATCCTCTTCAATCATAGCGGCAACATCGCCGGTGTGGCTCAAAAAGAACACCGTCAAATTTACCCCCAGGCGGGTTGGGTGGAGCATGACCCGTTGGAGATATGGCAACGCGCCCAGGAAGTCATCCGCGCTGCCGTGACCGCCGCCAACGCCGCCCCGGGCGACATCGCCGCGGTCGGCGTCACCAACCAGCGCGAAACAACGCTATTATGGGACAGGCGCACCGGAAAACCTTTTTACCCGGCGATCGTCTGGCAGGACACCCGCACCAAACCCTTCTGCGACGCTCTCGCCCAGGAAGGCGGACAGGACCGCTTCCGGGATAAGGTGGGACTGCCGCTAAACCCCTATTTCTCCGGCAGCAAAATTCGCTGGATTCTCGAAAACGTCCCAGAAGCTCGACAGGCTGCCCAAAAAGGCGACGCCCTCTTCGGCAACATAGACACCTGGCTCATCTGGCAGCTCACCGGCGGACCCCACGGCGGGGCGCATGTCACCGACGTCACCAACGCCAGCCGCACCATGTTGATGAACCTCTCCACCCTGGATTGGGATGCCGAAATCCTGGACATATTCGGCGTCCCTGCCTCCGTCCTGCCGCGCATCGTCCCCTCCAGCGATCCCCAGACCTGGGGAGTCACCCTTAAAGACGGTCCTTTTGGCGATGCCATCCCGGTCTGCGGCGATGTCGGCGATCAGCAAGCCGCTCTGGTCGGGCAGACCTGTTTCAGCCCCGGCGAAGCAAAGAACACCTACGGCACAGGCTGTTTCATGTTGCTCAACACCGGGACAACCGCGGTGCAATCCAGGAGCGGACTGCTGACCACCCTGGCGTATCAGTTCGGTCAATCCCCCGCGGTGTACGCTCTCGAGGGCTCTATTGCCATCACCGGCGCCCTGGTGCAATGGCTACGGGATAACCTGGGCTTGATTGCCCATTCCGCTGAGGTGGAAAACCTTGCCCGCAGCGTGGAGGATAACGGCGGAATTTACTTTGTGCCTGCCTTCTCCGGCTTGTTCGCCCCCCGTTGGCGTTCCGACGCGCGCGGCGTCATCGTCGGTTTGACCCGCTATATCAACAAGGGTCATATTGCCCGGGCTGCCCTGGAGGCAACCGCCTACCAGACCCGCGAAGTATTGGAGGCTATGGAAAACGACTCTCAGGTGGGACTCAAGACCCTCAAAGTGGATGGCGGGATGGTGGTCAACGATCTGCTGATGCAATTCCAGGCGGATATCCTGGGCGTGCCGGTGGTGCGCCCCAAAGTGGCTGAGACCACCGCTCTCGGGGCGGCTTATTCCGCCGGTCTGGCAGTGGGTTTCTGGAGCAATATCGAGGACCTGCGCCGCAACTGGCAGGCGGACCGAACCTGGCAGCCCGAGATGAGCGCTGACCAACGCCAGAAGCTGTATCATGGCTGGCTCAAGGCGGTCGAGCGCACCTATGGCTGGGTGGAATGATGGCGTGGCTTGGCATACCTTATCAGCGGTTGTGGTGTTTTAACGGTCAAGAACCTCTATTCCGCAATATCGCCGACCATATACGCAGACGCTACCCGCATCGAGGAAACGCTCCGTGTCTGAACATCCCCTGAGAATCTTTTCCGGATCCGCCCACCCCAATCTGGCAATTGCCATCGCCAATCATTTGGGCGTGCCTTTGGGCAAATCCACCGTGCGCCGTTTGCCGGACAGCGAAATTCACGTCATGATTGACGAGGTGGTGCGCGCCCAGGATATCTTTCTGGTGCAAACCTGCTGCCCGCCGGTGAACGACAACCTGATGGAACTTCTTCTCCTCCTGGATGCCTTCCGCCGCGCCAGCGCCCATTCCATCAGCGTGGTCATCCCCTACTATCCTTACGCCCGGCAGGAGCGAATGGCGCGGGGCAGAGAGGCAATCAGCGCCCGAGTCGTCGCCACACTGTTGGAAGCGATGGGCGCCAGCCGGGTGATGTTCATTGACATCCACAACCAGGCGATTCAGGGCTTTTTCAACATCCCCGTGGACCCGCTGAGCGCCCTGCCCCTCCTGGCGAACCATTTCTCCCAATCCAACTGGCAGGACGCGGCGGTGGTCAGCCCCGACGTAGGGCGCGCCAGCCTGGCGGGACGCTTTGCTGAATTGCTCAATCTACCCCTGGTCGTCATGCACAAGCGTCGTAAGAGTTTCGGCGAGACCGAGACCACCCACATCGTGGGTGACATCCGCGGACGGCGTCCCATCATCATTGACGATCTCATGGCTGGCGGCAGCGTCCTCAAACAACTGGACGCCCTCTACGCTCACGGCGCTGATGGAAAAGCCTGCTTCGCCGTCACCCACCCCATTCTCCTTCCCAGCGCATTGCAAATCCTGGATGCTGATGAGCGCATCCAAAAATTGGTGGTCACCGATACCATCCCCCTCACGCCAGAAAAACAACACCCTAAAATCGAGGTGGTGTCGGTTGCGCCTCTCCTGGCGGAGGTCATCAGCAATATTCACCAGGGCTTGAGCATCACCAACAAATTGATTCTGGCTTAATCCCATACAGCGAGGTGTTCCGATGCGAACGAAACCATATTACCGCTGGTTCATTGTGGCAGTCTTTTTTGTTTTCATGCTCCTGCATCAATCCGATAAACTGCTCATCGGTCCGCTGACCACGCCCATCATGGAGACCTTTGGGATTGACGAGGTGCAGATGGGGGCGGTTTTCACCGGCGCCCTCATCGTGGGGGCAGTCCTCTATCCGATGTGGGGTTATCTATACGATCGTTTCGCCCGCTCGAAACTGTTGGCGTTGGCGTCGTTTATTTGGGGTTCCACCACCTGGTTGAGCGCCATCGCTCCCACCTACCCGACCTTTGTGGTGACCCGCGCCAGCACCGGTATTGACGATTCCAGCTACCCGGGTCTCTACAGCCTCATCTCGGATTACTTCGGTCCCAACCTGCGCGGTAAAGTCTATGGGTTGTTGCAGCTCAGCCAGCCCCTGGGTTACATGCTGGGTCTCCTGGCTGCCACTCTGCTCAGCGGGATGCTTGGCTGGCGCGGCGTGTTTTACATCACCGGTTCGCTCGGTCTGGTGCTGGCTTTGGTCATCTTCTTTGGCGTCAAAGAGACCCCCCGCGGGCGCAGCGAGCCGGAGCTGAGCAACATCGAGCTGGCGACCACCTATCGCATTGAAGGGATGACCACCCGCAACTTCATTCTCTTTGCCTCATCCTATCTGTTGCCTCTCGTCCTCGCCTTTTTTATCGGGTGGTGGGCGCTCTTCTTTATCCCCATCCTTTCATTTGCCGTGATGTTGACCCTGAAATCGGTGCGCGATCTCTTGAAAAAGCGCAGCCTGATTCTGCTCTTTGCCCAGGGGTTCGTCGGCGTCTTCCCCTGGAATACCATCACCTACTGGTTCTTCCGCTATCTCGAAACCGAGCGCGGCTACACCTCCAATCAGGTGCTGACTACCATGGCGCCGGCAATCCTCGTCCTGGCTTCGGGTTACTTCATCGGCGGGGCTATTGGCGATGCGATGTTCAAGCGCACCCCGCGTGGGCGGGTATTGACCGCCATGGTCGGCGTCATCACCGGCGCAATTCTTCTCTCCATCACCATGAATGTCCCGATTCCCAACCAGGGGCTGTTCCTGGTCATGCTCCTGCTCACCGCCATTTTCATGCCCTTCGCCTCGCCTAACGTCATCTCGACCGTCTATGACATGAGCCTGCCGGAAGTGCGCAGCACCGCCCTCTCGATTCAATATTACATCGAAAACAGCGGGGCTGCCCTGGCGCCCCTCCTGGCAGGGTACATCGCCCGAGATTACAGCCTGGGAACCGCCATCCTGGTCATCTGCACCACGACCTGGGTCATGGGCGCAATCATCCTCGCCTTCACCGCCTGGCTGGTCCCCGCCGATATCGCCCTCCTGCGCCGTCAGATGCGCGAACGAGCCGAAGCGGAGAGGAGCGCCGCAGGTGCCTGACCGGCGGGAGGACCATCGAACAACCCAAACCGCCCTGGACCCGCCCCTCACCATCCTTGGGCTGGAGTCTAAATGGTGGGTGCTGATTGCCATCGGGGCAGGCACGTTTATGACCGCCCTGGATATCAGCGTGGTCAACACCGTCCTGCCGGTGATCACCCGCCATTTTGACACGGATATCGCCACGGTCGAGTGGGTGGTTATCGTCTATCTCCTCCTGGTCAGCGGCTTGCTCCCCAGTTTCGGGCGTCTGGGCGACCTGCGGGGGCATAAACCGGTGTATATCGCGGGCTTTTTCCTTTTTGTTTTCAGCTCGTTGCTCTGTGGTTTGGCGCCGGGCGTATTGGCGCTCATCGCCGCCCGTTGTTTG
>JBBIPD010000241.1:273-5075 GCA_037443025.1 Chloroflexota bacterium | reverse complement strand
ACTTAGGATCACGTGCCGCAAGGCGTGAGGGTTCAAGTCCCTCCTTCCCCACTCTCACTTTTTCATATACAACTCATACAATCTCTTTTGAATATCGCATGATATAATCTCCCACGATCTGTTGCTCCGGACGGCTCGCAACCACACGCCTTCCCCTGGAGTCGGAGTCAAATATTCTGTTGACGGCGCTCCCGTCCAATCCCGCGCCAGGAGCGACGGAAACATTATATTAAGGAAATTGCCTTGAAAATCGAGACAAAAACACTAGAAGACCATCAGGTAGAACTGACTGTCGAAGTTGACCCAGAGCCTTTCGAAGAAGCCAAACAACGCGCTGCCCGCCGACTGGCTAAAAGGGTCAAAATTCCCGGCTTCCGCCCTGGAAAAGCGCCCTACCCGGTCGTTGTCCGCCATCTGGGCGAACCAGCGATTATCGAAGAAGCGATAGAGCTGTTGGTAAACGATATTTACCCTCAGGTCATCAAAGAGGCTCAGATAGAACCATACAGCATGGGTTCGCTGGAGGATATCCCCAGCCTCAATCCGCCAACCTTCAAATTTTTGGTGCCGTTGAAAGCGCAGGTCGAACTGGGGGATTATCATTCGATACGCCTTCCTTACGAATTGAAACCGGTGACGGATGAAGATATTGAAGAGGTCTTGATGAATTTGCGTGAGCGGCAGGCTTTGATCGAACCTGTCGACCGACCAGCTCAGGAGGGCGATCTGGTACGGATTAGCCTCAGCGCAGAAAGACAGAACCCCGCCGAAGGCGTTGATCCCGTTGTGATAAATGAGCACTCGCATTCCGTTATCATTCTCGCCGAAGGTGCAGATGATTCAGATGAGTATCCCTTCCCGGGTTTCTCCCGTCATCTGATTGGCATGTCCGCGGGTGAACAAAAGACTGTGCATCACACTTACCCCGATGATGCGATGGAAGAGTTACGCGACGCTTTGGTCTCTTTCCATATCACCGTCAACCAAGTCAACCAACGCAGTCTCCCTGAATTGGACGACGAATTTGCCAAATCTGTGGGCGATTACGAGAATATGCAAGATTTGCGAGCAGCTATCCGCGAAGACCTGGAGCAACATGCTGAGGATGAATACAACGAAGAGTATTCTGAAAAGGTGCTCGAAGAGGTGATCAAAATCTCCACCATTAAATACCCACCTCAAATGCTCGAAAATGAGATTGATACCGTTATTAACCGTCTGGAAAATAACCTCGCCGCCCAGCAACTGGACCTTGACCTTTACCTGAAATATCGCCAGATGGACCAGGAGGGGCTCAGGGAAGAAGTGAAACCTGTAGCCATCAAACGCCTGGAAAAAACCCTCACCCTGCTCGAGCTGTCTCACCGCGAGGAGATCAATATCGAACGTGACGAGTTGCAATCCGAGACCAGTCGCACTCTGGATAAGCTATCCTATTTCATGGACGAGAAGGAATTCCGTCGAATGTTACGCACAGAAAATTCGCGCGCCGGTCTGGTCAGTAACATCATGATCGATATGATTGTCGAAAAAACTCAGGCGCGGCTGAGAAACATTGCCCGCGGCATGGCTGAAAACAAATCGGCGGAGGAGTCAGCCTCAGAGCCGGAAACACAGCCTGCCCTTCCCGAATCCATCCCGACAGATACCGAGTCAGAGCTTATTGCCGAGGATGAGCTAGAATCAACCGAGCTTACCTCGCAACCGACTATTGATGAAAACCTATCCAATGACAAACCTGAACAACTGAGTGATTAGCTGGTAACCCTGGGTAAACCTAACGAGAAACGAGAGAGACTATGAAAAACAATTTTCCTGCTTCATTAATTCCAATGGTCATCGAATCCTCGCCCCGCGGCGAGCGCGCCTATGACATCTATTCCTTGCTGTTGCGCAACCGCATCATTTTTCTGGGAACCCCCATCAACGACCAGGTTTCCAATGTGATTGTGGCGCAGTTGCTGTACTTGAGCGCTGAAGACCCCGAATCACCCATCCAAATGTACATCAATTCCCCTGGCGGGATGGTGTACGCCGGTATGGCAATCTACGATACCATGCAAATGATTCCCAATCCCATCAGCACTCTGGCTGTGGGCATGACCGCCTCCTTCGGCACGGTCTTGCTGACCGCCGGCACGAAAGGTCAACGCTACGCCCTGCCGAATGCCCCCATTCACATGCATCAACCCCTTGGCGGCGCTCAGGGGCAGGCTTCCGATATCGAAATCCAGGCGCGCGAAATCCTGCGCCTCAAAGACCGGCTCAATGAAATCCTTGCCTATCATACCGGTCAAACCATCGAGACGATTGAGAAAGACACCAACCGAGATTTTTACCTCGATGCAAAAGGCGCAGTCGAATACGGCATCGTGGACCAGGTCATGGATATCCCCGAGGGCAAGCTCCTCAAACCCGTCGAGAAATGAGGGCACTTCTGTAAATCTTTTGCATCTCATACAGCCGAGGGCGTCGCTCTCGGCTGTATATTAGGAGTTGATCATGATCCATCCATCCACCTTTTCAATTGTCGCTTACGACCCCGGTGAACACGCCTGGGGAATTGCCGTCGCCTCGAAATTCCCGGCTGTAGGCAGTGTTGTCCCCTGGGCGCAAGCCGGCGCCGGAGCTGTTGCCACCCAATCCCACGCCAACACGTCGTTCGGTCCTCGAGGGTTGGCGTTAATGGCGCAGGGATTGACCGCTCAGGAAACCCTGGCGCAACTGCTTGCCGACGATCCGCAAAAGGAATTACGTCAGGTTGGTTTGGTAGATAGCTTTGGCGGCGCAGCCACCTTCACCGGCAGCGCTTGTCAGCCTTGGGCAGGCGGTTTTACCGGAGCGGGGTATGCCGTTCAAGGCAATATCCTGGCTGGAGAGAAGGTCATCCTGGCGATGGCGCAAACCTATGAAGGACTAAGCGGTAGCCTGATGCACAGACTATATCAAGCCCTCCTGGCTGGTGATCGCGCCGGAGGAGATCGCCGCGGCAGACAGAGCGCCGCGATTTACATCGTAAAACCTCAAGGCGGGTATGGCGGTTTTAACGACCGCTGGATAGATTATCGGGTTGACGATCATCCCGATCCGGTTTTCCGCCTGGGCGAATTGCTCGAATTGCATGAGCTTTATTTTGGCGAGAGCCCCATCGAGGAACGGGTGCAGCTTGCCGGGCAACAATTGGCGCAGTTGCAGTTATTGCTTAAACGTCTGGGATATTACCAGGGTGAAGCGCACGGCACCTATGACCCTCCTACTCGCCAGGCATTGGAATCGTTCATCGGCAATGAAAACTTCGAGGAGCGATTCGATCCTGAAAATGGCGTCATTGATCGCCCGGTACTGGAATATTTGCAGCGCAAATTCAAGGCGGGTTAGGATTATGGGAGATAAGAACCTCATCCAGGCGCTCATCCTGGATATGGACGGCGTGCTTTGGCGGGGCGACGAGGCGATAGGGAATTTACCCGAAATTTTTTCATTGATCAACAAACGTGGCTGGAAAGTCACACTCGCCACCAACAACGCCACCCTTTCTGTCTCCCAGTACCTGCAAAAACTGGGGGGACTTGGGGTAAATCTGACAGCGGAGCAAATCGTCAACTCCGCCCAGGCGACCGCCCACTTTCTACAGAAGCGCTTTCCATCCGGTGGTCAGGTCTACGTCATCGGGGAGAAGGGTTTGGTGGACACCCTGGAAGAATCGGGGTTTTCCTGCCCTTCCCTGCAACTCGCAGAGAAAAAATATCCCCAAAACAAGGTTATCGCGGTCGTAGTCGCCCTCGATCGCCAGGTGACCTTCGAGAAACTCACCATCGCCAGCCGTCTTATCCTCTCCGGGGCGCTCTTCCTCGGCACCAACCCCGACCCCACCTACCCCTCTGCGGATGGTCTAATCCCCGGCGCCGGGGCGCTTATCGCCGCCATCCAGACGGCAACCGGGACAAAGCCGTTTATTATCGGCAAACCATTCCCTGAGATGTATCAGGTTGCCATGGAACGGATGCAAGTCTCTCCGCAAGCTTGCCTGGTTGTTGGCGATAGACTGGAGACGGACATCGCCGGAGGGCAGCAAATCGGTTGCCAGACCGCATTGGTCCTTTCGGGAGTCACAACCTTATCCGCAGCCGAACGTTGGCAACCCGCGCCGGATTGGATCAGCTCAGACCTGACCCAACTCCTGGCAGAGCTGGCATGATGGGCAAAATGGAGCCGACCAATATTCCCCTGATTTATAATTTATCCTTGCCCCAACTTGCGGATATTCTGACTTCTTGGGGCGAACCCGATTATCGCGCTCAACAGCTCTGGAGCGGTCTTTACCAACATCTCT
Organism: Chloroflexota bacterium; assembly: GCA_037443025.1. Lineage (GTDB taxonomy): Bacteria > Chloroflexota > Anaerolineae > Anaerolineales > UBA4823 > JAQBDA01. The sequence goes on along the minus strand of JBBIPD010000241.1, from coordinate 742 downwards.
GGGATAAGCCAGAATATTTCACCAATCTACCCTCCGCCTTGCGCTCTCGCCTGGCGGATGAGTTCAGATTCTCCAGCCTCACCCCGGTCGCAACCCGAGAGTCGCAAGATGGTGAAACCCTCAAAACCCTCTTCCAACTGCCGGATGGTCAGGCAATCGAAGCAGTATTGATGCAATACGCCCGTCGTCGCACCCTGTGCATCTCCTCTCAAGTGGGTTGTGGGATGGGTTGCGTGTTTTGCGCCACAGGGCAAATGGGATTCCGCCGCAACCTCATCAGCGGTGAGATTGTCGAACAGGTCTTGTACTACGCCCGCTTGCTCAGTCAGCGCAACGAGCGGGTGACCAACGTGGTCGTAATGGGAATGGGTGAACCCTTCCATAACTACGAGGCAACCCTGGAAGCTATTGATCGCCTGAATCACCCTCAGGGCTTCAACCTTGGCGCACGTCGTTTCACAATCTCTAC
>JBBIPD010000241.1:0-263 GCA_037443025.1 Chloroflexota bacterium | reverse complement strand
GGTTCCGATGATCCGCCGCTTCACCCAGGAGCGCCGCCAGGTCAATCTGGCGATATCCCTCCACGCCGCCGATGACGAGCTCCGCTCGAGCCTGCTGCCCATCAACAAACGCTACCCCCTGAATGAGCTTTTGGAGGCATGTCGGGAGTACACCCAGAGTACGCATCGAAGAATCACCTTCGAATGGGCGCTCATCTACGATGTCAATGACACCCCCCAACAAGCCCAAAAATTAGCCCAGCTCCTTCAGGGTTTATTGTGTC
>JBBIPD010000240.1:0-5083 GCA_037443025.1 Chloroflexota bacterium | reverse complement strand
CGCCCACACAATAAAGCCCGCGATATCCACGGGCTGTACTTCGTGGGGCAAAGCACTTATCCCGGTATTGGTATGCCGATGGTGGTAATTTCGTCTCGATTGGTCACAGAAAGGTTGCTTCAAGAATGGAAATGAATCTTCAGGCTAACCAGAACAGCGCCTTAGAGGCAGAACTCTATCAAACCCTGGCAGGCGAGGTTGTGGCGCACGGCATCGCAACGGTCAAAGATTACGCCGTCTGCCGGGCTATCATGCGCGCCGCGAGCAAGAACTATTCCGCCGCCAGCAACTACCTCCCTGCCGACAAGCTCCCCCATGTCGAAGCGCTGTACGCCCTGCTGCGGGTGGGCGATGACCGGGTGGATGTGACCCACTCCGGCTTTAACTCGCCCCTGGAAGCGATTGACGATTGGGAGCGGGAATACTGGAAGGCTTTCGAGACCGGCAGCAGTCCGCACCCGGTCTTGCGCGCCTACCTGAACACGTCGGTCACCTTTAACATCCCCAAAGAGACGATGGCGGCGTACTTCCGCTCCATGCGCGACGACCTGACCAAGACCCGCTTCCCCACATTCGCGGATTTGATGTATTACATGGATGGCAGCGCCATCCCCGTCGGTCGGGCAATGACTTACATCCTGGGGACAATCCCGCCATACACCATCGCCCACGCCATCCCCGGCGCCGATCATCTCTCGCTGGCAATGCAGATGAGCAATTTCTGGCGGGATATCGGCGAGGACTGGCGGCGAGGGCGGGTGTACCTGCCCCAGGAGGATATGGAATATTTCCGGGTGAGCGAAACCGATCTGGCGGAACAGCGTATCACCCCTAACTTCATTCAACTGCTGGAGTTCGAGTTTGATCGCACCGAGATGCACTACAATAGCGCCCGCCCCAGCGTGCGCATGCTGGCTTCCGGGCAGGTGGCGGTGATGAGCGCCCTGGAGATTTACCGGGCGATATTGGATCGCATCCGCGCCAACCGCTACGATGTCTTCAACCAGCGCGCCGGCACCGGCAAGCTGCGCAAGCTCAGCCTGATTGCCAAAGCATACCTTCAGGTACGGTAGGACGATGAACACAACCCCTGCGATGGATCAAAACAGCCCATCCGAGACGGAACCTGCTCGGCGGGGATACTCCGTGTATCAGTATCAAGCTGAGGCAATGCCCATCTTATCAGGTTGGGCGATTGGCTCAATGGTCAGTGGGTTATTGTGGTTAACCAGCCGCTCAGAGCGGCTGAAGGGTTTCGGTAGCCAGTTTTTGGGGTGGGGAGCGGTCAACGCTGCCATTGCTGCTCTGGGGTTGAGCGGAGCGATCAGGAATGAAAAACGCCGGCAGGAGGGCAAGATTTCGCCAGCCGAACATACCCGCCAGGCGATTCAATTCGAACGTTTCGTCTGGTTCAACGCCCTTTTGGACATCGGCTACATGCTTGGGGGAGGGCTGCTGGCGCGACGCAATCCAGACGAGCCTCGCAAGCAGGGCATGGGTTGGGGCATTCTCTTACAGGGCGCCTTTCTCTTCGTCTGGGATATTCTGCTCGCCTCCATCGCCGGGAGGAGGCGCCGTGGAACCTGAGAGTTTGCAACCCTACAACACCCCTGAACACCGCCCCTTCACTCTGGGCGAAGGCACGGGGGCGGCGTTGCTCATCCACGGTTTTCCGGGGACGCCCGCCGAAGTCCGTCCTCTGGCGCAAGCGTTGTCTGAGAGGGGGTGGAAAGTGCGCGCCCCGCTCCTGCCCGGGTTTGGGACAGATATCCCCAACCTGAACCTGCGCCGGCGCAAGGATTGGATTGGAGCAGCCGCCGAGGAGTGGCTGAAGCTTCAGGCGCAGGGCGAATCGAATTTATTGGTGGGATATTCTATGGGGGCGGCAGTAGCCCTGCACGTCGCCAAATTGCAGCCGCCGGACAAACTGGCATTGATCTCCCCCTTCTGGCGCGCCCCGAGCTGGATCCCCTGGCTGGTGCCCCTGGCGCGTCGCTTCACGCCTAACCTGCGCCTTTTTAATAAAGCCGATTTCAACGATGAACGCCTGCGGCAGATGTTCGCCACGATCATCCCCGAGGCAAATCTGGAAGACCCGGAGGTTCAGGCTTTTATCCGGGAGCGCTTCATCCTGCCTCTGGCAGCCATGGAAGAGGTGCTCCGCATGGGGCGCAACGGCTTTCGGATAGCGAATCGCATCCGGAGTACAACCCTCATCATCCAGGGGGCGCACGATCCGTTAGTGCGCGCCGCCGACACCAAACACCTGGCGCGACGGATGAAGATTCCTCAGGAGAACTACATTGAACTCGACGCCAGCCACGACCTGCTGGCGCCGGACTCCCCACAGCTCGAGCAGGTAAAACGCCTGCTGATTCAGTTCGCCGGAGCGCCTCAAGAGCAAGGACTACCGCTGGAAATGGCGGCTATGGCAGAATCGCAGCTGGCTGCGGAGGACCAAGCATGACCTATTTCGGAGTGCTTTTCACATTCATCCTGCCGCCTCTCTTGATTCTGGCGGCGTGGGTGCCGCGTGAAGTGTGGAAGACCCTCTTGAGGCGGGCGCGACCCGCGCCGAAGACCCTTTTGCCGTACTCCATCGTGCTGGCGCATGTCGCCCTGGCGCTCATCTATACCACCCCCTGGGATAACTACCTGGTGGCGACCGGGGTCTGGTATTACGACCCCAATCTGGTCACCGGTATCGTCCTGGGGTATGTGCCGATTGAGGAATATACCTTCTTTGTCGTACAAACCTTGCTCACCGGGTTATGGGTGCTGCATGTCCGCCGTTTGCTGGCGCCAAAACGCCCCCAGGTCCGGGCGAACCCCCGCCTGCGCTGGACGACGACCCTGATTTTGGGGTTGCTCTGGCTGGTCTCAACCGCTTTGTTCTTGAGCGGATGGCGGTCGGGCATCTACCTGACCCTGATTCTCTCCTGGGCTTTGATACCGGTTCTGACCCAGGTGAGCTTTGGGGCGGATATCCTTCGGGCAAATTGGCGCGAGCTCCTCCTGGGCATCCTCCCCCCCACCCTGTACTTATGGGTTGTAGATGCAATCGCCATTCACAGCGGAACCTGGATCATTGACCCCGCCCAAACTACCGGTTTAATGCTGGGCTGGCTACCCTTTGAGGAAATGCTGTTTTTCTTCATGACCAACCTGATTATCGGCTTTGGCGTGACCTTAATGCTGGCGGAGGAGAGTCAGGCGCGGGCGCAAGCCATGCTTGCCAGGTTTCGGGCATGGAGGGCAAGGCGTCGTTTGCGGGCAACCTCGGGCAGAGAAAAAAATAACCCCGGGCGGGCGTCTCTGGTCAAGTTTGCCCTGGCTGCCTGGCTGGCGATGTTCATCGCCACCCCCATCAGCCTGTGGGTGTTCGGGGAGCAAGTCCTCCCCGTGATGGCATCCATGGGGGTGTTGGCGCAGTTGCTGGCGGTGGTCCTGGCGCTCTCCCTGGGTTGGGGCTGGCGCTCGATTGTGATCTCCCTGGGATGGATTGCGGTTTTCACCTGGGTGGTCGAGTGGATTGGCTCCGCCACGGGGGTAATCTTCGGGCAGTACGCCTATACCCAAGCCATGCAACCCCAGCTTGGGGATGTACCGATCATCATCCCCCTTGCCTGGGCGATGATGCTCTTCCCCTCCTGGGCGGTTGCCCAGGCGATTTTAGAACCCTACCGCCAAAGGATTGGACGGATGTACGGGTTGATTTTTGCCGCGCTGAGCGGATTGGCGTTCACCGCCTGGGATCTCTACCTGGACCCGCAGATGGTCGGGAGAGGTTTATGGACCTGGGAGGAGTCAGGCGCATACTTCGGCATCCCGCTTTCTAACTTTGTCGGCTGGTGGCTGGTCTCCAGCCTGCTGACTTTAATCGTCCGCCCGTCGAAGTTGCCAGTTCCGCCCTTGACCCTGGTCTATACGCTGACCTGGCTTTTTCAGGCGATTGGGCTGGGGGTCTTTTGGGGGCAGGCTGGGGCGGCTTTGAGCGGCTTTTTGGGGATGGGCGTCTTCTGCCTGTGGGCATGGCGTCAAATCGGGTTTTCGTGGGAAAATATTTTCGGCTGGCTGCCGTTCATCCCTGCGCGGAGCAGGTCAGGCATCCGGGCAGAGGGTCAGCCCCAGGCTGCCCCAGAGCGCGAATAGATCACAGAGATGTTCTCAACAACCAACCCCTGGCTTTTATCTGTTCTGTTTAGCCTCATCGGCTTTGCTCTGGGCTCGATTCCGTTTTCAGTGCTCATCGGTCAACTGGGGGCGGGCGTGGATATCCGCCATTATGGCGACCACAACCCCGGCTCGACCAATGTGCTGCGGGCGGCGGGTTGGAAGCTGGCAATCCCGGCTTTCTTGTTGGATTATCTCAAAGGCGCGTTGCCGGTGGGCATCGCCTGGTTTTGGGTCGGGTTGAGCGGTTATCCCATCCTCCCGGTTGCCCTGGCGCCGGTGTTGGGGCACGCCTTCTCGCCCTGGCTGCGTTGGCGCGGGGGGAAGGCGGTGGCGGCGACCTTCGGTATCTGGACGGGGCTGACTATCGGCGCGGGTCCCACCATTTTGGGCTTATTGTTGGGGGTGATGTTCGCAGTATTGGAGAACAGCAGTTGGGCGTTGACATTGGGATTTATCCTGTTTGGTGGATTCATCCTGACGGAATACGCCCCAACCTACCCCGAGTTGGGGGCGGTCTGGTTGGGCAACCTGATCATCCTGCTCATCAAGCACGCCGGAGACCTGGGCAGCCCGCCAGCCATCCGCAAAAGCCTGATGCAAAAGATAGCTCGCCGGCGCTGAGGGCATCGCTTTGATACAATAACCATCGAGAAAGGAGCCAGCGATGTCAATAATCAGCAATGAGATGTTACTGCGTCAGTTTGAAGCGGCGATAGATATGCTGGGGGATGCCCTGCGCAACTGTCCGGACGAGCTCTGGGAGAAACAACTATGGGAAGACCAATCGGACCAATGGGTGGCGCGAGGTTTCTCCAGGTTCTGGTATCTGGGCTATCACACCCTGTTCTGGTTGGACCTGTATCTCACGGGGGCGGAGGAGGGCTTTGCTCCGCCTGAGCCGTTCGAC
>JBBIPD010000239.1:0-5096 GCA_037443025.1 Chloroflexota bacterium | reverse complement strand
GGCACAAACGCCAACACCTGGTATTCGCCGGTGGCAGGGATTTTCGGTCGCCATTCTGCCCAATACGTGGACAGGCTGGGGGCGTCCACGTTCAAGGTCAGGTAGGCGTGATCATCGTAGCCGGTGATGCGATGCCAGGCGGTGACGCACATATCGCCGGTGTAGGGAGGGGTCAGCTCTGTGGGAGATTTGAGCAGCACCACCTGAGACTGAATATCGTCCCAACCCTCGGTCCAGAGGAAATCAACCTCAATCCAATCATTGACGCCTGGCTCCAGTCCAATATCAATGCTCACCTGACGGTTGAGGTCGATTCCAAATGGCGCGGTGACGATTCGCCCAAACTGGTCTTTTCCGTCGTTGTAATTATCGAAGTAGGCTGCCTGAGCTTCAGGCATACCCAGAGGCAGGTCGGGGAAGAGGCGGTCGGGTTGCGGGTCGCCCAGGTCGGACCAGTGGTTATCGTCGGCGTTCCAGGGACCCGAATCGCCAACTTTGGCGGTGGTGCTGGTTTTGTACTTCAGGCGCACCGAATAATTCTGTCCGACGGCATACCCGCTATCATCACAGGTGTGATAACCGCCATTGGCGAGCTTCAGGCATTTATCGGGCAGGGCGACGATATAGGAGTCGGTGTCGAAACGGGTGGCGTAGATGGAATATTTCCGCGTCCCGGAGGTCTCTCTGAGCGCATTCACCCCATGCAGTTCCCGTTCGATCAGCCAGCGCTCCTCGATCCAATCCACCAGGCGGGTATAGGCGTCTGCGTCCAGAGCAGACTGGAGCCGGTCTTGCGTGCTTTGGAGGGCAACCAGCGTCTGCTGGTTGTAGCCGCTGAGGTCAATTTCGGCGCGCTTTTCCGTCAGCGATAATCTCTCGTCCTGGACGATTGCCAGACTGGTCTCTTCAAGAGCGCGCAGGCGCTCCGCCTCCTCCAGGGCAACCTGGCGCAGGAGCGCCTCCTGGGCGGCGGTTAAACCCAGCTCCGCACGCATGGTTCCGAAGAGGCTGGGCGTCAGGACGAAATATGAAAGCAGGGGTTTTGTTCCCCAAACAGGGGGTTGGTTCTGCGCCCAGGTATCCGGGATGACGGATCGCAGACCTGCCAGCGAGAAGACCAGCAGCGGCAGCAGAACCAGCAGGGGGATTTTGGCGACTCTCATGCGGCGATTTATACCACGAAAAGGTCAGGCAATCCGGCATTCCGTGTTAAGGTCGCTTAACGCCTGCCCCCTTAGCCTTTTGATACTCGTTGTCTCAATCCTCCTGCGCCTGCAGCTATTGCAGGATAAGCCTTTTCTTGATGTGTGAAGAGAGTTATTTTGCTCTGCGAAGGAACGGGCGGATGAGCAGCCAGGCGCCCAATACAATCAGCAAGAGAGGCCACCATTGCCCCAGCAGGTTCAGCCCACCCAGGAAGGAGCCGAAAATCAGAAACATGATGGCGCTGATCACAATCAGGTTAAGCCCATCCCGATAAGACCGAGATGGGTTGTCTCCCAGGAGACCCGCCAAGAGAGCTCCTACCCCGGCAAATCCGGGAATCAACGTCCAGGCGTAAGCCCAGCTCGCCCAGTTGCCGCTAAGGTTCTGGTAATATAACAGGCACCCGATACCTCCAACAACGCAGGCTGGCACCGCCATGCCCGGGGTGCTGGTCAGCAAGCCGATGATAAGGATAACCAGTGCAGCTCCGATGACAAAGAAAGGCCAGGCAAACTCGATTCTGATCAATCTTGCCAGGCTCGGGAAGAGTTGCATGGCTAACAACCATCCACCCAGTAATATCAGGATAATTCCGCCCACTAAACCGGTCCTTCTTGGGTTTTGCATGACATTCTCCTTTTCTAAGCAACGCGTTCTTCGAATAAGCTGACGAGCAAAAATGGCGCGATTTTGGCGCCGAGACCGACTTGTTGATTATAGCAGTCTTAAAGCCCAGGTTCAAAGCGATTGAGCCTCTGGTCTTACTTTGGGGCGCAAACCCAGGCGGGCTGACCTGTGAAGAAATACCCGTTGGCAAATCGCTTACCGCCTGTCTCCCAGGGGTATAATGGAGCGGAGCCGGGGATTTATGTCAATAATCTGCAACTTATGGCGAGGAGGCGTAGATGAACACGGTGCTGCGTGAGCATAAGTATCCTGGGGGGCAGATTTTGCAGCTTGTTCAAGGCGATTTGACCCAGGAGATTGTGGATGCGATCGTCAACGCTGCCAATTACCAATTACAGCACTGCGGCGGGGTGGCTGGGGCAATCGTCCGGCGAGGCGGGATGGAAATTCAAATGCAGAGCGACGAATGGGTCCGGCGGCGGGGTCCGGTCAGCCACGCCGAGCCAGCCTACACCGGGGCAGGCAGCCTGCCGTGCAAATATGTGATCCACGCGGTTGGTCCGGTGTGGGGCGAGGGGGATGAAGATAAAAAACTGGCTGAGGCTATTGCCGGGTCGCTTCGCCTGGCTGACCATCTGAAGCTGGCTTCGATTGCTTTTCCGGCGGTTTCCACCGGAATTTTTGGCTTTCCCAAAGAGCGCGCTGCTGGCGTCATCTACCAGACTATCCAGGATTATTTCGAGAACAACCCCGCCTCCAGCCTGAAACAGGTGCGCCTGACGTTATTCGATCAGCCCACCGTCCAGGCGTTTCTCCAGGTGTGGGAACAGCGGGGTTTGGGCAAGCCCAACGGTTAGATCTCGACGCTAGAAGGCAAAAGCAGGATGATCACCTCCACCCGTAACCCAAAAATTCAATGGGTGCGCGCCCTGAACGCTCGTTCCGCAGAGCGGCGGCAGGCGCAGGCGTTCGTGGTCGAAGGGGTGCGCCTGGCGGAGGAGGCTTACCACGCCGGGTGGCGTGCGGACTTGGTGCTGTACACGCCGGAGCTTGACCGTCGGGGTCTGGCGGTGGTGGAGGGATTTGCCGGGCGCGGGGTGCCGGTGGAGCTGGTCAGCGAGCAGGTCATGCGCGCCGCCAGCGATACCCAAACACCGCAAGGCTTGCTGGTCGTCCTGGAGATGCGTTCCCTGCCTTTGCCCTCGCAGGCGGATTTTATCTTCGTCGCCGACGGGGTGCGCGACCCGGGGAACCTGGGCGGAATGTTGCGCACTGCAGCCGCGGCGGGGGTCAATCTGATCTGTCTGGCGCCCGGAACGGTGGACGCTTATTCGCCCAAGGTGGTGCGGGCAGGCATGGGGGCGCACTTTCGCCTGCCGTTGTTCAGCGCGAATTGGCAGGAGATTGGCGGTTTGTTGAGCAATTTCGGCGCAAGAATTTACCTGGCGGCTGCCGGGGAGGGCGTCTCGTATCTACAAGCCGATTTGAGCGGGAAGGTCGCTCTGATAGTGGGAGGTGAGGCGGCTGGGGCGGGCGCATCCGCCCGTAAGCTCGCCCATCAAATCGTTCATATCCCCATGCCGGGGGGATTCGAATCGCTCAATGCGATGGCTGCGGCGGCGATTTTAATGTTCGAGGTCGTGCGCCAACGCACCACCAAACGGGATGTTTGAATTGCAAGCCCTGTTCTGAGAGGTTTGAGCAGCGTTTTGAGGAGGTTATCCCATGCCGACCATTACCCTTGCAGAGATACAGGAAACTCGCCGGCTGATTGATCCTTACATTGTGGAAACGCCGGTGTGGCATTGGAAATATCGCGAACTTGACGATGTCGTTGGAGCGGAGACGCAAGTATTTCTCAAGCTGGAACTGTTTCAGCATACCGGGTCATTCAAACCGCGCGGGGCGCTTTCGGTGATGCTCGGTCTCACCCCAGAGGCATTAACCCGCGGCGTCACCGCCGTCAGCGCCGGGAATCATGCGATTGCGGTCGGCTACGCAGCCAAAATACTTGGCACGACGGCTCGCGTGGTGATGCCCAGGACCTCTAACCCGGCGCGGATTGCGGGCTGCAAAGCTTACGGCGCTGAGGTTGACCTGGTGGAGGATGTCGTCCAGGCTTTTGATCGGGTTCACCAGATAGAAGCCGAAGAGGGGCGCACTTTTGTCCATCCCTTCGAAGGACCGCTGACGGCGCGTGGCACTGCCACAGTCGGGCTGGAGCTATGCCGTCAGGTAGCCGACCTGGATGCGGTGATTATCCCAATCGGCGGCGGGGGGTTATGCGCCGGCATCTCAAGGGCGGTGAAACTGCTCCAACCGCGTTGCCTGGTTTTCGGGGTGGAGCCGGAGGGAGCGGATACGATGCACCGCAGCTTCGCCTCCGGCAAGCCGGAATCCATCCCTGCGGTGAAAACCATCGCCGACAGCCTGGGCGCGCCTCACGCCGCGCCATACTCTTTCGAGATGTGCCGTCAAAATGTGGATGAACTGGTGCTGGTGAACGACGATGAATTGCGTCGAGCGATGGCTTTGCTCTTCCGTGGGGCAAAACTGGCAGTTGAGCCTGCCGGAGCGGCGTCAACCGCGGCGCTGTGCGGCGCGCTCGCCCGACGCCTGCGAGGTAAGCGGGTCGGTTTAATCGTCAGCGGGACGAATATTGACATCCACAGCTTTGCTGCGCACGTGCAGCAGGCGGGAGGTTAACCCTCCTTGCGGCAGATAAAGGGGCGAAGGAACTGCCCGGTGTAGGAGTCATCGCGCATGCAGACCTCCTCCGGCGTACCCTCGGCGACCAACTCGCCGCCGCGGTCTCCTCCCTCCGGACCTAAATCAATGATGTGATCTGCCACCTTGATGATGTCCAGGTTATGCTCGATAATCAGGACGCTGTTGCCGGCGTCAACCAGGCGTTGCAAAACCTCTATCAGTTTGTGAACATCGGCGGCGTGCAATCCCACCGAGGGTTCGTCGAGAACGTAAAGGGTGCGCCCGGTCGCACGTTTAGAAAGCTCGCGCGCCAGCTTGACCCGTTGCGCCTCGCCGCCGGAGAGGGTGGGCGCGGGTTGACCGATGCGGATGTACCCCAGACCGACATCTTGTAAGGTTTGCAAGCGGTTGACCATCAGGGGGAAAGCATCGAAAACTTCCAGGGCGTGATCCACAGTCATATCCAGAACGTCGGCGATGTTGTATTCTTTGAAGCGCACCTGCAGCGTCTCGCGGTTGAAGCGCGCCCCATGGTAGACATCGCAGGGGACGTA
>JBBIPD010000238.1:3418-5109 GCA_037443025.1 Chloroflexota bacterium | reverse complement strand
TGACAGATAAGCAATGATTTAGAAAAGGCGGAACGAATTTCGTGTTAAAATTGTCCAAACTGGATCGGTGGTCGTCCCGGTGAATGCCGGGGCGGCGTCGGAGTCGGTCATCCTTTTGCCTCCGTCGAAAAGCGCCGCCGTTCTGATTACTGGCTGCAGAAGAATACGCCGATCCATGACCATCTGGAAAACCTACTACCTCGCGAAATCCCCCGAAGATGCTTTGCGGGCTCTCACAACAGCGCCTGGTTCGGCGCGCCTGATTGCAGGCGGCTCTGACCTGCTTCTGGAATTGCAGCAGGGTCTCCGTCCGGCGGTTGACACCCTGGTGGATGTTACCGCCATCCCCGAGATGACCGTCGTCGAAATTCAGAACGGGAGGCTATACCTGGGCGCAGCCGCGCCTCTCAGCAAGATTGTCGCTTCGCCCCTGGTCAAAGAGCATGCCCAGGCTTTGTGCGAAGCTGCCTCCTTAATTGGAGGACCCCAGGTGCGCAACATCGCCACCCTGGGAGGCAATGTCGCCCACGCTTTACCCGCGGCAGATGGGACAATCTCCCTCTTGTCTTTGAACGCCCAGGCTTTGATTCAGGGGGATGAGGGCAGGCGAATTGCGCCGGTGGAGACCTTATTCCTGGGTCCGGGTCGGTCCACGCTTGAGGAAAACCGGGAACTTCTTTTGGGGTTCTACCTCCCGCTGAAAGCGGAAGGGGAGGCAAGCGCTTTTGTCAGAGTGATGCGCCCGCAGGGAGTCGCCATTGCCATTTTGAACATGGCTGCCTGGGTGCGGCGGGAGGGGGAGAGGCTGGCAGACGTGCGCCTGGCGGTCGGTCCAGCGGGACCGCTCCCCTTCCGGGCAAGGGCAACGGAGGCGGTGCTCAGGGGGCAAAACTACAACCGGGAACGCTTCAATCAGGCATTATCTGTTTTGCGAACGGAAGTCCATTTTCGCACCAGTCCACACCGGGCGACATCGGAGTACCGCCACAAGCTGGCGCCTTGGCTGTTGGAGCAAGCCTTAAATACCGCCTGGGAGCGCGCAGCAGGGGGCGGATTTTTAAAGAATTAGCGTTAGAGACAGGATGTTGGGATGAAAGTAACGGTAAACGGTAAGGACTACACTTTTGAGCCGCGCCCCGGCGAGATGCTGGCTGATTTGCTCCGAGAACGTTTTGGATTGACCGGGACGAAAATCGGCTGTAACGAGGCGGAATGCGGGGCGTGCACCGTGCTGGTGGATGATGAGCCGGTATTGTCCTGCGTCTATCCCTCTGCCAGGGTGGACGGGAAGCAGGTCATGACAATCGAAGGGCTTACCGCTCCCGTCTCAGCCAGGGGAGAAGCCGATACAGCCCATTCAGGGCTGATACTGCATCCCCTTCAGGAGGCGTTCATCAAACATGGAGCGGTCCAATGTGGTTTTTGCATCCCCGGGCAAATTATCACCGCTTATGCGCTGCTCCAGAAGAACCCCGACCCGTCCGAAGAGGACATCAAACATACCCTCAAGGACACCCTCTGTCGCTGTGCAGGTTATCCCACCATCATCCGGGCAATTCAGGCGGCGGCTTACGCCCTGCGTTCCGGCGAAGGCGTGCCCCCACCCCAATTCACTCCCTCGGCAACGCCCCTGGAAGTCATCGGCACGGCGCAGATGCGCCCAGACGCCATCCAAAACGTGACCGGTAGCG
>JBBIPD010000238.1:0-3406 GCA_037443025.1 Chloroflexota bacterium | reverse complement strand
TGATTTAAGTTTCCCAGACATGCTACACGCCCGAGTGCTGAGAGCGGGCGTGCCGCATGCCATCCTCACCCGCATTGATATCTCCAAAGCCCAGGCGTTGCCCGGCGTGGCGGCGGTATTGACCGCCGATGACATCCCCGGAGAGCGCAATCATGGGCTGGTGATTTTCGATTGGCCTGTCCTGGTGGGGGTCGGGGAGCGGGTGCGCTACGTAGGGGATGCCATTGCCGTCGTTGCAGCCGAAACCCGAGATATCGCCACCCAGGCGTTGAGCCTGATTGAAGTCGAATATGACCCGCAACCGGTTGTGGCAGACCCGGTCTCTGCCCGATCTCCGCAAGCGCCGGCATTACACAAAGGCGGCAACCTTCTCAAGCACATCAAGGTGCGCAAGGGGGATGTGGCAGAAGGCTTTTCGCAGGCGGATGTGATTGTGGAACACACCTTTCGCACCGCCATGACCGATCACGCGTTTTTGGAGCCGGAATGCGCCATCGCCCGTCCCACGCCGGAGGGACGGATGGAAATTTATGTCGGTTCGCAGATTCCATACGCAGATAGAAATCAGGTGGCGCGCGCCCTGGGTTGGTCGGATGAGCGCGTCCGGGTGATCGGTCAACTGATGGGCGGCGGATTTGGCGGAAAAGAAGACATCGCCGGTCAAATCCACGCGGCGTTATTGGCGCACAAAACCAATCGTCCGGTGAAACTGCTCTTCGATCGGCGCGAAAGCCTGCTGGTGCATCCCAAGCGCCATGCCACACAAATCCGGGTCAAGATCGGCGCCAGGCGCGATGGGCGCCTGACCGCGGTCGAAACCGAGCTGTATGGCGATACCGGAGCCTACGCTTCTCTGGGCGAAAAGGTGATGACTCGGGCGACCACTCACTCCTCCGGTCCGTATGAAGCGCCGTACGTGCGCGCCGACTGTTACGCCATGTACACCAATAACCCGCCTGCCGGTGCTTTTCGCGGTTTCGGGGTGACCCAATCCGCCTTTGCGGTCGAGGTGATGATGGATATGCTGGCGGAGAAGTTGGGGATAGACCCGGTGGAACTGAGACGGATTAACTGCCTGCGCCCCGGCAGCGTGACCAACACCGGGCAGGTGCTGCGCGAGAGCGTGGGTCTCCAGGAATGTCTCGACCGGGTGGAAGCTGAAATGCGCCGCCTGCAACCCGATAACCCCTTCGAACCACGTCCTGTGCCAGGCGCGCCCCATCTGGTTCGCGCCTGGGGCTTTGCGGCGGCGTATAAGAATACCGGCTTGGGGGGCGGCGCGCCGGATAAAGCCGGGGCAGAGGTGGAGCTTTACCCTGATGGAACGCTCCAGGTGCGCACAGCCTCGGCGGAACTGGGGCAGGGTCTGGTCACCGTTTTGCAGATGATCGTGGCGCAGGAATTTGGCGTGCCGTTGGATAAGGTGAGCGTTCTGGTGATGGATACGGATTTGACCCCGGACGGCGGTCCAACCACTGCCTCGCGGCAGACGTATGTCACCGGCAACGCCGCCCGGCTGGCGGCGCAGACTTTGCGTCAGGCAATTGCGACCACCCTGGCGGAGAAATACGATCAGCCACCGGAGCGAGTGCGTTTTGTCGAAGGACTGGCGCAAGTGAACGGACAAAAAATCCCCCTGGGCGAGGTGGTGGACCTGATGCGCTCCGAAGGGCGTCAACCTCGGGTGCTTTTCGAATATTCTGCGCCCGAGACGCGACCCCTGGGGGAGGGTGGAGATATGCACTTTGCCTTCTCCTTCGCCGCCCAGGCAGCCCAGGTCGAGGTCAATACCCGCAGCGGCGAGGTTCGCGTCCTGAAAGTGATCACCGCCAATGACGTGGGCAAAGCCATCAACCCGATTGGGCTGCAGGGACAGGTCGAGGGCGGGGTGATGATGGGGATTGGCAACGCCCTCACCGAGCATTTCATCGTGGAGAACGGCGTGGTTTTCACCGACCGTATGGCGCGCTACCGAATCCCGTCTATCGCTCAGACTCCTGAGATTATCTCGATTGTGGTTGAACATCCCACCAAAGATGGACCTTACGGCGCCAAAGGCGTGGGTGAGATTGTCAGCATACCCACCTCGCCTGCCATTGTCAACGCCATCTACAACGCGGTTGGGGTGCGCCTGGACAGCCTGCCGGTGGATCAGGAGGATGTTCTGAGAGGTCTGAGTCAGGCAGTTTCCCCTACAAAAGAGAATCTGGGGTCTGAATGAGGTGATATGGACGATATGAAAAAGTCGTTGAACCCGGCTGCGGAGTTTAACCCTCCGCGCTGGCTGGAGTGGGCGCGGGAAATCCAGGCGCTGTGTCAGACGGGCTACCATTACGCCGAAAACGAGTATCAGCGCGAGCGGTATCATCGTTTGATGGAGATAGCGGCTGAAATCGTGGCAGAACAATCCAATCTCGATTACTCAAAAACGGTGGAGGTCTTCAGCCGCCAGGTTGGTTATGCAACCCCGAGGGTGGATGTGCGCGGCGCGGTTTTTTGGCAGGGTAAGTTGCTCCTGGTGAAAGAGCGCCAGGATGGCGGCTGGACGATGCCCGGCGGTTGGGCAGATGTGGGCGATGTCCCCTCCCAGGCTGCTGAACGAGAAGTGTGGGAAGAGGCGGGTTTCCGGGTCAAAGCCAGTAAAGTCGTCGGCGTCTATGACGCCAACCGCCTTGGTCCGTTGGAACTCTTCCACGCGTATAAGATCGTCTTCCTGTGTGAGATATTGGACGGGGAGCCCAGAGCCAGCAACGAAACCTCAGCAGTGGCTTTTTTTGGACGGGATGAGTTGCCAGAAGTCCTTTCTGGCGAGCGCACCCGACCCCGCCATATCGTTGACGCGTTTCGCGCCCTGGACGACCCTCTCACTCCCACCGTTTTCGATTGAGGTTTTGTCAGGCGTGGAGCTCACCGAAATCCCTTTCAGCATCCCCGGAAAAATCTATCGCAGCGCCATGCCGTATGGGATATACGACCCTGGCGGGGCGATTTACCCGGCTTATCGGGAACGTCAGGTGTCCACCGTGGTTGTGTTGGTTGAGAGGGAGGATCTCATTCGCCATAGCGGGCGCGATCTCCTCCAGCTTTATGCGCAAGATAGATTGCGGGTGTTGCACCTCCCCTCACGGGATTTTGGCGTGCCAGACCCGGTTGAATTGCATCGAACGGTGGATGAGGCGTTGCAACTGGTTCAGTCTGGGGAGAACATCGCCGTCCATTGTCTGGGTGGGATTGGACGCACCGGGCTGTTCCTGGCTTGTCTGGCAAAGCGCGTTTTTGGCATGGATGGCGAGCAAGCCATCACCTGGCTGCGGGGTTATGTCCCCGGCGCGGTGGAGACGGGCGAACAGCGCCGGATGGTCAATGAATTCTAGCTGGGAGGAAAAATGTTAATCACGAATGGCAA
>JBBIPD010000237.1:0-5110 GCA_037443025.1 Chloroflexota bacterium | reverse complement strand
CAATTGCTCTCCCATGCGCCCCTCCTGGATGGGCGCATCCTCCTCGGTCCTGGAGTCGGCTTGGATTGCGCCGTGGTGGAGCTGGGCGAGCGCCTGCTGGTCTTCAAAACCGACCCCATCACCTTTGCAACCGATGAAATCGGCTGGTACGCGGTGCAGGTCAACGCCAACGACATCGTCACCACCGGCGCTGTCCCTCGTTGGTTTCTGGCGAGTCTGCTGCTGCCCGAGGGCAGAGCCACACCCGCCCTGACCGAGACCATCTTCGAGCAAATCTACCGCGCCTGCCGCGAGCTGGGTATCTCGGTCATCGGCGGGCACACCGAGGTCACCTATGGGCTGGAGCGTCCTATCCTGGCGGGTGCGCTGATTGGGGAAGTGCGCCTGGTCACGCCGCGCGGTCTATGCCCCGCAGACCGCCTCTTGCTCACGAAAGGCGTCCCTATCGAGGCGACCGCTATCCTGGGGCGGGAGTTGCCCCACCGTCTGGCTGCATCGCTCACACCCGCCCAAATCGAGCAGGCGCGCAATTACCTCTACGAACCGGGCATCAGCGTCGTTCGCGACGCTCAAATCGCCCTCCAAACCGGGGCAGTCCATGCCATGCACGATCCCACCGAAGGCGGGCTGTACGCCGCGGTTTGGGAGCTGGCGCAAGCCAGCGGATTTTCCCTGGTGATAGACCCGCAAGCCGTACCCGTGCCGGAGCTGGCGCGCCAGGCTTGCGTCGCCCTTGGCATTGATCCCCTGGGCGCCATCGCCTCCGGCGCGCTGCTGCTCGCCGCCCCGCCCCAGGATGCGGATAGAATCAGGCTGGCTCTGGCATCCGAGGGCATCCCCTGCGCCGATATCGGCTGGGTGGAGGCTGGTCCACCCGCAGCCTGGCAGGCGGTGAACGGGAAGCGCTCGCCCTTACCTCGCCCGGAGCGGGATGAGATTGCCAGGTTGTTTGATTGATTTTATCTTACGCCCAGCAGACCCAACGCCAATCGTCTCAAAACCTGCGCTGCCTGCTCCAATTCCCCCACCCTCACCCATTCATCCACGCTGTGCGCCTGGGCGATATCCCCCGGTCCGAATACAATTGTCGGCGCGCCTGCCTGCGCGCTAACGCTGGCGTTGCAGCAGAACGGTACCACGTAGGTCTCCGCCGGCAGACCGCTCTCCTCCAGCGCCTTCAGGGCAGCCTGTACCAGCGGTTGATCCTCGCCAATCGTCCACGCCGCGTGAAAATCCTGCGTTTCCAGGCGCTCCCCGGTGAAAAGGTCCACCCCCACCTGCCATAATCCCACGTTCACCTCGGGCGAGACCGCCTGCCTGAAGCGGCTCAGCAGGCTCTCCGGCGTCTCGTCCACCAGCAGGCGGCAATCCACCCGCGCCCGGCAGCCATCCGGCACGATGGAGTTGCCCGGAAACGGCTCCGAGACGATTTCAACCAGCTCGAAAATCTCTTTGCCGAGCAACGGGTGTTCTCGTCTGGGCATCTCACGCACCGCCTGGATTGCGGGCAGCATCTTATAAACCGCGTTCACCCCCAGTTCCGCCCGCGAGGTGTGGGCGGGCGCGCCCCGTGTCTCCAGACGCACCCCGGCGCGCCCCTTCTGCGCCGTCCCGATTTTGAGCTGGGTTGGCTCGACCACCACACAATAATCCGGCAGTCTGCCCTGGCTGTCGCTCAGCGCCATCTGTTGCAGCACATGCCGTGTGGCGGCTCCCTCGATCATCTCCTCCGCCACCGTGGCAGCCACCCAGACCTCGCCGCTGAACGTCTGCGGCGGCAGGCTGGCGATTCCTGCCAGGGCGCTCGCCAATCCTCCCTTGATATCGCAGGCGCCGCGCCCGTAAATCTTGCCCTTCGCCAGTTCGCCGCCGTAAGGGTCGTGCTGCCAGCTCTCCGGGCTGGTCACCGCCACCGTATCGGCATGGATATCCACTAGCAGGCGTTGCTCCCTGCCGGGTTTTGTCCCTTTCCAGACGCCGATGGTGTTCCCCAGCTGGTCGCGCCAGACCCGAGTGTAACCCAGCTCGTTCATGACCCGGCTCACGGCGTCCATCACCCCGGCTTCCTCCCCCGAAAGGCTGGGGATGCGCACCAACTCCTGACAAAGCTCAGTGAGGTTGTGTTTCATCTCTTTTTACCTTTTCGGATTTCATCATCGCCCATGCGCTCAAGCCCACGGCGATGGCGATAATCGCGCTGATGACCAGGAATGTCTCCTGTAAGGCGAGAACCTGCAGATCGGCGGGCGCCTCGGTCGCCCCGCCAGGTATCAGGTTCCCGGCGTGAAATGTCACCAGGCTTGCCCAAACCGTCCCCAGGATAGCGATGCCGGTTGTCTGTCCCAGGGTGCGGCTGAGCGCCAGCATGCCTGAGACCACTCCCGTCTGTCGGCGCGGCGCGGCTGCCATGATGGCGGTGTTGTTCGGGGATTGAAAAATGCCAAAACCCAATCCAATGGGCGCAAAGCGTAAGGCGTAACCCAGGGCATCGGTATCGGTGGAGAGCGAATGCAGCCCAAGATAGCCAATCAAGAGTATCCCCAATCCCAGGGTTGCAATCCGCCGCGTGCCGAAGCGGTCGGAAGCCGCCCCGGAGATGGGCGAGGTGATCCCCAGCATCACCGGCACCACCGAAAGCAGAAGACCCGCCATCCGCGGCTCGTAACCCAGCACATTCTCCAAATAAAACGGCATTAGAATCACCGTCCCCGCCGAGCAGATGAAGACCATCATCGCCGTCACCAGATTAATGGAGAACAACTGGTTGCGAAACAGGTTCAAATCAACCATTGGTTGAGCCGCGCGCTGTTCGACCCGGACGAAGACCAGGCTGGCGAGCAGGAACCCGACCAGCAACCCCAGCGTCAGCGGCTCGCCAAAACCCCTCTCCTGCCCCAGAGTCAGCCCAATCAGCAGGCACAACAGCGCCGTCAGCAGAACCAACGCCCCCAGAAAATCGAACCGTTGCTTTTCCCTGGGTCTGATTCCCGGCACGTAGCGCAGCACCATCCAGGTGCCGATGACCCCTACCGGCAGGTTGACGAAGAAGATCCAATGCCAGCTAAGAGAGCCCAAAATCAGCCCTCCCAAAGTCGGACCGATGACGATGCCCACCGAAACGATGGAACCGCTGATTCCCAACGCCCTGCCCCACTCTTGCGGCGGAAACGCCTCGATGATGATCGCCGTGCCTAAAGCCATCACCATTGCCGCCCCCACCGCCTGTAAGATGCGCGACCCAATCAGCCAGTAAATCGTGGGCGAGAGACCGCACAAGACAGAACCCAGGGTGAAGACCACAAAGCCGCTGGCGTAAATCGTCTTTTTGCCGATCATATCCGCCAGACGACCGACGCTCAGCATCAGGGTGCTGATGGTCACCAGATACGCCAGGACGACCCACTGCAGGGTGGCGAAGTTGGCGCCGAAGGCGCTTGCCAGGGTGGGCAGAGCGACGTTGACGATGCTCCCGTCAATCGTCGCCAGAAAAATCCCCATCCCAACCGCCGCCATCACCAGCCATTTGACCCGGTAATCCACCTCCTGGCTGGCGGCGTAACCCACGCTTCGGGGGATTTCTTTACCTTCTATCTCTCCGCTCTCCATTCGTCTTCCAATATGGCGTAAATCAACGTATCCCACCAGCGCCCTTTGAAGTACTCATCCTCCCGCAGGCGTCCTTCGAGGCGCATCCCCAGCTTTTCCAGGACGCGAGCAGACGCCTGGTTCTCTGCCAGACACTCTGCCCAGATGCGGTGCACCTGGAGCGTCTCGAAACCAAAGTTCACCACCGCTCTCGCCGCTTCGTTGGCGTAACCTTTTCCCCAATAACGCGGGTCGAGTTCATAGCCGAGGTCAGCCTGGCGCGCCTCCGGCTGACGTTTTCCCAGGCGGATGCCCACATTGCCAATCAATCTGCCGTTTTCGCCCAACTCAATCGCAAATTGATAGGTCGTCCGTGGGCGACGGCTTTGCTCCTCGATAATTCCCTGCACGAAGGCACGCGTCGCGGCTTCGCTGGCGCGCAAGATGGGGTAAAACCGACGATAGCGCGGGTCTTTGCGATAGGTCTGGACTGCCCGCCAGTCTTCGGGGACGAATTCGCGCAGTTTAAGACGGTCGGTCAAGATTTCCATTGTCAAACCACCAAAGCATGCGCCCTCAGAGTTGTCCGCTATCGCCCCAGGTTTGCAGCAGTCTTTGGTAGGCAGGGTCTGCGTAGCGTTCCAGGGAGAACGCCGGGGCGTAAGGCGGCAATTCCGCGCCGACAACCTGCGCCGCCAGCAGTTCGCCCGCCGCGCAGGATGCCATGATTCCAAAGCCGGAGAACGCGCCCATCACATACGCCCCCTCCACCGGCAAAGGTCCAATCAAGGGGCGGTTCTCCTCTGTTTTCACGTAGTACCCCCCATCCAGGTAGGGGCGGGGCGGGCGCTCGAAATACGCCCGAAATCCAGGCAACATGGTTGCCATCCCCCGCAGGACGATCTCCGGATAGCGGTCGTCCAGGGGTACGGGGAAAACCGGCTCTATCCGCTGGGAGCGGTATTCCCACAACAACAGGATGATATTGCTTTGCGCGCCTCCTTCGGGTCGGGTGTGAATCCCGGGGGGCATCTCCTCCAGCAGCCAGGCGTCCTGTGCCTCTTCTTCCAAGAGCCGCCGCTCATCCGGCGTCCAGGGGAGACGCTGAGTATCGTTCCATATCAGCAGGGGGGCATGGCGCGGCGTCAACCCCAGCGGGTCGGCGAGGGCGACTTTGAGATGCAGCTCGGCAAAAATCGGCAGCTCAATCCCGAGCATCGCCGCCACCTCCCCCAGGAACGGACCGGCAGCGTTGACAAAGCAGCGGGTTTTCACCCGACTCCCATCCCCCAGCTCAACGCTCTCCACCCGCCCCCGCCTGACGCCCACGCCGGTCACCCTGGCATGCAAAAGGCGCACTCCCCGCCGCCGCACTTCCTCCAGCAGATACGCCCCCAGTTGTTGAGCGCTCAACCAGCCCGCCCGACGGACATGCAATCCAGCAATCACCCCCTCGCCCAGAAAAGGGAAGGCTTGTCTCAGTTTGGCTGCATCCAGGAACAAATCCGCCCCGTCCGGGACGCCC